>JAEZKD010000310.1 GCA_023415655.1 Bacillota bacterium
TTTTATGTTAGTTAGGTTCTAGTCTTTGATTGCTTTTTATGTTATGCTAGCAACTACAGAACAAATTATAACCGAGGACTAAACAGCCAATGATAATACAGATAGCTAAGAAGCCATTTGTAATAAAGAGCATAATTGTCATACCAATGGCAATCCAAAAAAGAATAAAGCCGAGCATTTTCTTCATAAGAGCTCCAAAGTTAGAGATACTTAATAAATTATATGCAAGGTTGTCATGAAATCATGTAAGAAATTAATAATTTACGTGTATATAATCATGGTGAAGAAATTTCTGTTTCTTTTTTTCGAAATTAAGGTTATAATATAAAAATAAATAGTACTAAAAATATAAGACAGATGAAACAATTCTGTCTTTGTATGAATTGATTGGAGGGTTACGCATGAATGGAACGATGTTAACCAATTTGGGTGAAATCGCAATTGATACAGATGTAATCGCCAAGTATGCCGGGTCTAGCGCAGTTGAATGCTTTGGTGTAGTAGGTATGGCATCTGTAAGTGTAAAAGACGGTTTGGCAAAGTTATTACGACGTGAAAGTTTGAATCATGGTGTCAATGTAGTGATAGAAAATAATATGATTTTGATTGATCTTCATATTATTGTCTCTTATGGTGTAAGTATTTCTGCAGTGGCAGAGAATCTGATTAGCAATGTAAAGTACAAAGTTGAAGAATTTGCGGGACTTAAGGTCTCAAAGGTTAATATTTTTGTTGAAGGCGTTAGAGTCATCGACTAGATTTAAGGAGGAACGAAACAGTGACATTGAATACGATTGATGCTAAATTGCTACAGAAGATGTTTTTAGCCGGAGCAAAACGCATCGAAGCGAAAAAAGAATACATTAACGAGTTGAATGTGTTTCCAGTCCCAGATGGTGACACTGGAACTAATATGACTTTGACTATCATGTCAGCTGCAAAAGAGGTTACAGCTCTTGAGGAATTAAACATGGAGAACTTGTCAAAGGCCATCTCCAGTGGATCTTTACGTGGTGCTAGAGGTAATTCAGGTGTTATTCTGTCTCAGTTGTTCCGCGGATTTACGAAAGAAGTCAAGGAACACAAAGAAATTAATGTGACAATTATGGCCAATGCCTTTTCAAAAGCAGTTGAGACAGCGTATAAAGCAGTTATGAAGCCGAAAGAAGGTACAATTCTTACGGTAGCAAGAGGTGGCGCAGAACGTGCGGCAGAGCTTGTCGGAGAAACTCAAGATCTTGTATATTTTGGTGCTCAGGTAATTAAGCGTATGGAGGAAGTATTAGCGCATACTCCAGAATTATTACCAGTTCTAAAAGAAGCAGGTGTTGTAGATTCAGGTGGTCAAGGATTACTTGAGGTTATTAAGGGTGGATATGATGCACTGCTTGGTAAAGAGGTTGACATCGATATTGTTCCAGCCACAACTTCAAAAACTACCACATCCATGAAGGTAGATACAGAGAAAATTACAACTGCTGATATTAAATTCGGTTATTGTACTGAGTTTATTATTATGTTAGAAAAAGAATACACAATAGATACAGAGCATGAATTCAAGGGATACTTGGAATCCATCGGTGATTCCATTGTAGTTGTTTCTGATGACGATATTGTAAAGGTTCATGTACATACGAATGATCCTGGACTAGCAATTCAGCGAGCATTAACGTATGGTTCCTTAACAAAAATGAAAATCGAAAATATGCGTGAAGAGCATAATGAGAGATTGATTCAAGAATCAGACAAGAAGGCAACGAATGAAACTGTAGCAGAAGTGAAAAAAGAAACGCCTAGAAAACCAGTTGGATTTATTGCAGTTTCCATTGGTGAAGGTGTCAATGAGATATTTAAAGGACTTGGTGTTGATTACTTGATTGAAGGTGGTCAGACCATGAATCCAAGTACAGAAGATATGTTGAACGCTATTGAACAAGTAAATGCAGATACGATTTTTATCTTACCAAACAATAGTAATATTATCTTAGCTGCTCAGCAAGCAAAAGACTTGACAGAGGATAAAGAAATTATTGTCATTCCATCTAAGACAGTTCCTCAAGGAATCACTGCGATTATCAATTATGTATTTGATAAATCTGCTGAGGAGAATCAAGCTCGCATGATCGAAGAGATGAGTAAAGTCAAGACTGGCCAAGTTACTTATGCAGTTCGTGATACGAACCTTGATGGAAAAGAAATTCATCAGGGCGATATTATGGGCATTGGTGACAAAACAATCTTATCTGTGGGTAGTGAAGTAAAAGACACGACCATTGATTTGATTGAACAGTTAGTGGATGACGAATCAGAGCTGATTTCCATCTATTATGGTGCAGAGGTTTCTGCAGAAGAAGCAGATGAGATTATGGAGGTTATTTCTGAGAAATATCCTATGATTGATGTAGAAGTGCATATGGGTGGACAGCCAATTTACTATTATGTATTATCAGTCGAATAAAACACAATCGTGTTAAGAATACAGTGCCAGAGAAGTAGCTTTTACTCCTTCTCTGGCATTTTTAGTTGAAGGACTATCGCAGGATTCATACTTGCTATCTTTTAAGGTGCCAAATCGAATCCTACAAAAATAGGGTGAAGTTTTGCAAGCGAAACTCTTTATAATTGTATCTAATTAGCTTCTATGTTAAGATTAGAGTATGATGTAATAATGTAATAGAGAAGGAAGATTAAGATGAAGGTTACGGACAAAATCACAGCTATCAAAGGAGTAGGAGAAAAAGCAGCACAAAAATTTGGAAAACTCGGTATTGATACGGTAAATGATTTGTTAGAGCATTATCCTAGAGACTATGAAGTGTTTCAGATGCCAATTCCAATTGGACAAGCAAGAGAAGGAGAAATCGTTGCAATCGAAGCTTCGCTGAATGGAATCATAGAATCGAAAAAGGTGAGAAATCTACAAATTCTAACCTGTGTTGTAAGGGATCCTTCCGGACAGATTAAACTAACATGGTTCAATCAGCCTTTTTTAAAGAATACACTAAAGCCTGCGAATCGGTATATATTTCGTGGAAAAGTGGTACGAAAGGGAATGCAGCTTTCCATCGACCAGCCTAAGATTTATAGCCTTGAGGAATATCGTAAATTACTCAATCTATTACAACCGGTTTATTCCTTAACGGAAGGGTTGTCCAATCATGCAATTTCAAAGGCTGTGGATATTGCAATTACAAGCATAAATTCCATTGAAGAATTTATACCAAAACGAATTTTAAAAGAAAATCAATTGATCGCAAGAAAAAATGCAATTCGTGAGGTGCATTTTCCAAAGTCTAGAGAAACGATGCTAGAAGCCAGAAAGCGACTTGTATTCGATGAGTTTTTCTTATTTACCTTAATATTAACTAGAATCAAAGAGAATAAGCATGTGTTAAAGAACACCTTTGTCATTGAGCCAAGGAAAGAAGTTCAGGATATGATAGATGCATTACCATATGACTTGACCAATGCACAGAAAAAGGTGCTTAAGGAAATCAATCAAGATTTATTCAGTGAAATTTCGATGAATCGATTGGTACAAGGAGATGTTGGTTCTGGTAAGACTATTCTAGCGGTACTATCTTTGATGACTGTTGCATTGAATGGTTATCAAGGTTGTTTTATGGTGCCAACGGAGGTACTTGCAAAACAGCATTGGATTTCTCTAACTGAAACCTTAGAACCATATGGAATTCGAATTGAGATGTTAACAGGCTCCATGACAGCTGCTCAAAAGCGTCAAGCTTATGAACGAATCAAAAATCATGAAGTAGATATTATCGTGGGAACACATGCCTTGATACAGGAAAAGGTAGTTTATGATAAATTAGCCTTAGTTATAACCGATGAACAACACCGTTTTGGTGTTAAACAAAGGGAATCACTTTTAAACAAAGGAGAAAATCCACACGTATTAGTAATGAGTGCAACTCCAATTCCAAGAACCTTAGCAATTATTCTTTATGGAGATTTGGATATTTCTATTGTAGATGAGTTACCAGCCAATCGTCTCCCAATCAAAAACTGTGTTGTGAATACCTCGTATCGTGAAACGGCTTATCGTTTTATTAGAAATCAAGTGGAAGAAGGTAGACAGGCTTATGTTATATGTCCTATGGTAGAAGAAAGTGAGAACATGGAGGCTGAGAATGTCATTGAATATACGGAAAAGCTAAAAGAAGCACTTCCTTATGTTCCTTTCATTGAATATCTGCATGGAAAGATGAAACCAAAGGAAAAAGATGCAATTATGGAACGTTTTGTAGCTGGAGAAGTCAAGGTATTAGTATCGACTACCGTTGTTGAGGTCGGGGTGAACGTACCGAATGCGACAGTAATGATGATTGAAAATGCTGAACGATTCGGGCTTGCACAGCTTCATCAGCTTAGAGGTCGTGTCGGTAGAGGAAAGCATCAGTCCTATTGTATTTTGGTAAGTGGGAATGATTCGAAGGATACAATGAAGCGACTTGAAATTCTAAATAAATCAAATGATGGTTTCTTTATTGCTTCAGAGGATTTGAAACTTCGTGGTCCTGGAGATTTATTTGGTATCCGTCAAAGTGGAGAGCTTGAATTTAAGCTGGGTGATATTTATAATGATGCAGCAATGCTAAAAGCAGCCAATGACAGCGCTAAAAGCTTAACTACAAGTGAGTATTTAGAGCTTTGTGACTCTTATCCAGCATTAAAAGAAAAGCTCGAGTCTTATGCTGCAAGCACGTTATAGGGAAATAATCCTTTCCAAGTCACCCAAGATATAGTATAATATACGGGTTAGGAGGGTCTTTCAAATGCAACATAATTTATCCGATCATCAGTTAAGTAAGATTGCAAGAGAGAATTATTCAATTCTATCTAGATATTGTTCCATATTGTTAGAAGAAGGATATTGGGACGAGCCTTATAAGATCCTTGGAAAGCCTATTCAACAAATATTAGATTTATATATACAATCGTGTCTGATTGAGGTAGCAATCGACTGTAGCAATTCCTTAAATCAGGCACAATTACAACTGCTAGCCACCTTAACGGATACGAATCCATACGATATCACATCAGATGGAATGGTTTCCAATGATGTTCTGCAAGCAGCGAAGAGATTTGTCAATGCGCCACCGATTTTATTGCAGTTGGTCGGAATGAGAGATACTAAGACGGACAAATCCTTAGGTGGTTTATTCTTTGATGCGATTCTAAACATACTCCTTGTAATGGTGTATTTAAGTAAAGTAGCAGCGGCTGTTTATATGAAATGCTTACAAGAGTATTGCGCGAATGCTTCGGTATTTATTCGCAATGCAAGCAACAAAGCAACAATCGTCGATGAGAAATACCTCTTTAAGAAAATCTGCGTTCAGGATTTATCAAGTTCTACCAAATCACTAAAGGATGCAGGTGAAGATTTTGTAAAATACAAAGAAAATACTCTGTTTTATCGAGATAAGAGGAATCATACAGTCACTGAGCATAGTCAGAAAAAGCTTGCCTTTGTTCAGGAAGCAAAAGCAGAATCGATGACAGAAGCAGTAGATGCAAAACTATTACAAACAATTAAAACAACCAACCAAGAAGAAAGACTGAATGAATTAATGCTCCAATTAAATGAGCTGGTTGGTTTAGAGGAAGTAAAAAAAGAAATTTATTCTCTAATCAATTTGATTAAAGTTAGAAAATTGCGTGAAAGATATCATTTGCCAGATATGGAGATGTCTTATCATATGGTATTTAGCGGCAATCCTGGCACTGGTAAAACAACAGTGGCTAGACTTGTGGCAGAAATATATAAGGAGTTAGGTCTGCTTTCTAAGGGGACACTCATTGAGACGGACCGTTCTGGTTTAGTAGCAGGATATGTTGGACAGACTGCAATTAAGGTGAAAGAAGTAGTGGAACGTGCAATTGGTGGTGTTTTGTTTATTGATGAAGCGTATTCCTTAACCTCTGCGGCAGGGAGTAATGACTTTGGAACAGAAGCAATTGATACGTTAGTAAAGTTGATGGAAGACAATCGAGATGATTTGGTGGTTATTGTAGCAGGATATACGGAAGAAATGAAGCAATTTTTATCCTCCAACACTGGTTTAATCTCAAGATTTAACAAATTTATTGAGTTTCGAGATTATAGTCAGCAAGAGCTGATTGACATTCTCCTAACGATGGCGAAACATTCAGGATTTGTGGTAAGTGATGAAGCGCAATCCATGGTGAAACAATATTTAGAGAATATGAAGCAGCAGACTAAGATGCTGTTTGGAAATGCGCGAGGCATTCGTAATCTTTTTGAACGTCTTGTCGTAATACAAGCGAACCGTGTCGTTACATATGAGATACCATCTGTAGAGCAATTGACTCACATCGAAAAGGATGATGTTGCATTATTAATTCAGGAATGAGGAGATAGTTGATTTGAACGCGATACTATATCTGATCATATGCTTTTGTACAGGTTATGTCATCTGTACCATGGGAATACCAAAGCTAAGTGAAATTACGGAACATACATTTCGTAACAGACCTATTCATCTATGCAAAAGGTTTGTGACCTTACCAGCTTATTTTGTTACAGGGACTATACTTGTTACCTGGACTGTTTATATTCTTGCATTTTTATTTCGCAATAAAAAAGAGCCACTGATTTATGCCAATGGGATAACCCTCAGTATGTTTTTAGTTTTTTCGGTGGTTGGAATCTATGTTCTATTAAAGCGTAATAGCATTGACGATGCAAATAAAATAGAAATCAAGCGTAAAACGATGAAGATGTCTGATTGGGTCTTTTTAGGGCTTGTCGCATTTTTGTCGATACAATTGATGTGGAGGACATTTTTCGTTGCACATAACCACTTATATGTAGGTTATTCTGTGTTTAGCGATTTTTCACCACACATTGGTATGATACGAAGTTTTTCGCATGGCAATAATTTTCCTACAATGTATTCTCACTATGCAGGTGCTGACATCCGTTACCACTTTATGTATCAGTTTTTAGTTGGGAATTTAGAATTTTTAGGATTACGAATTGACAATGCGATGAACCTACCAAGTGCCATAGGGCTCATCAGTTCCTTTACGATGCTATTTGTACTAGCCGTAAAGATGTCAGGGAAGCGCGCAGTAGGATATCTTAGCTGTCTCTTTTTTGCATTTCGAAGTTCAGGGAGCCTATTTTCCTTTCTTGCACATGTGCCAGAAGGCACAAGCATTTGGGATGCACTCGTACACAATACAGAGTTTGTCAGTACAACAACCAATGAATCTTGGGGCTTATGGAATTTAAATGTATATTGCAATCAGCGCCATCTTGCATTTACAATCCCTGTGCTATTATTGGTGGTTATGTTATTTTTACCCTCTGTCTATGAATCGATGGATGGGTTGTTAAAGGGAATCAAAGATGTTACAAAGGAGCAAACGAACCATAAATGGGAGCTCATATTAAGTAAGGCTTCTTATTTTGTGAAGTACTGTTTTTTTACAAAGGATAGCTGGCAGCTTCGTAATTGGACAATGCCAGTGTTTGTTGGTATCTTAATTGGTGCTATGTCCTTTTGGAACGGTGCAGTAACCATTGCAATCTTAGTTGTGTTGTTTGTGATGGCAATTGTAGCAAATCGTAAATTGGAGTATTTGATTACAGCGCTTTTAGCCGTTGGTTTGTCCTATTTACAAACACAGTTCTTTATCGATGGGTCAACACTAGATTTTAAGCTTCAGTTTGGATTTATCGCTGAGAACAAGACCTTATGGGGAACGATTGATTATATTCTACGTCTCACCGGTGTTCTTCCGTTAGTGTTATTGTTAGCAGTTTTGATTGTAAAACGGGCAAGACGTTATATTCTATTCGCATTTTTGGCACCTTTTGTTTTTGCGTTTACGGTTTCTTTAACCATTGATGTGACCGTAAATCATAAATATATCATGTTGTCGTTGATGTTACTATCGATCTATGCAGCCATTGTCATTGTAAAGCTGTTTGAGGTAAAATCAGCAATGTTAAAGATTATCTCAATCATACTTGTAGTTTTATTAACCTCTACAGGGTTTTATGATTATCTAACTATACTTAAGAAAAATAATCCTCAGAATTCGATTGTTTTAGATCTTGATAACAAGCTTACTAAGTGGATTATGGCAAATACGAAAGCAGACGACATCATACTCTCCTCACATTATGCACTGAATCAAGTAGTGCTTGGAGGTGGAATGTTATTCCTTGGTTGGCCATACTTTGGATGGTCAGCAGGCTATGATACGGATTTAAGAGCGGAACTTGTAAAGGAAATGTTTGAAGCGGACACTTCCCAAGAATTGATGCAATTAATCGAGGATCATAACATTCGCTACATTATTGTGGATAAAGAGTGTCGTGACAATGAAGGTTATACTGTAAATGAACGTAATATAGAAAATACCTATGCCTCAGTCTATGAACAAGGGAGTGGGGATTGGAAGTTAACAATTTATGACACTAATTTACCGAAGGTGAGCAACATTATCCCTACGGGAGAATAAACTAGCAAGCAATGTAGAAATGGAGGACAAAGGAATGCATTATAAGTATGTTGTTGTAGGAGCAGGATTAGCGGGGCTTACGGTTGCGGAACGTATCGCAAGTCAATTAAATGAACAAGTATTAGTCATCGAAAAGAGAAATCATATTGCTGGAAATGCCTATGATTCCTATAATGAGGATGGGATTTTAATACACAATTATGGACCACACATTTTCCATACGAATAATAAGGTGGTATATGATTACTTAAGTCAATTTACAAAATGGCATGATTTCTGGCATCGAGTATTAACTTATGTGGATGGGAACCTGATTCCAATGCCAATTACAGTAGAAACAATCAATAAGCTATATAATCTGAATTTATCCTGTGAAGAAGTGGAAGAATTCTTAAAGAAGAAAGCAGTTCCAATCGATGAGATTAAAACAAGTCGTGATGTTGCTTTGAGTAAGGTTGGAGAAGAAATCTATCAAAAGTTTTTTGAGAATTATACCATAAAGCAATGGGGGATTGATCCAGCGAATATAGATACCTCTGTAATTTCAAGAATTCCAATTCGCTTTAATCGAGATACAAGATACTTCGCAGATACCTATCAAGGGATGCCAAAGCATGGTTATACTAAGATGTGTGAAAAAATGATAGCGAATAAGAATATAAAACTAATGCTTAATACAGACTACAAAGAGATTATCAATGAGATTACGTATGATAAACTAATCTATACTGGTCCAACCGATTATTTTTATGATTATAAGCATGGTGAATTACAATATCGTAGTATTAATTTTGTATGTGAGACCTTAGATTGTGAAAAGTTCCAAGAGGCTCCAGTAGTCAACTATCCAAATGATTATGATTACACAAGAATTACGGAGTTTAAGCAATTAACTGGACAGGAACATAAGAAGACAACGATCATGAAGGAGTTCCCAACATCGGAAGGAGAGCCTTATTATCCATATCCTACCAAAGAATGCAAAGCGCAATTTGCAAAGTATCAAGAAGAAATGGAGAAAGAGACAAATGTTTATTTTCTAGGTCGTCTTGCTCAGTATCGATACTATAATATGGATGCTGTGGTACAAGAAGCCTTAAAGCTTTTTGAAACAATACGGGGTTAACAAATTAGAGAGGTAGACGGTATGAGTGAAGTTATGGACAAACTATATATTGTAGTACCAGCGTATAATGAAGAAGAGAACATTGAAGCCGTAATTAAGGATTGGCACCCAATCGTAGAACAAATTGGACATGATTCAAAACTAGTCATCATTGATGATGGGAGTAAAGATAGTACTTATCAGATTATGAAGAGCTTAAGTGAACAATATCCTTGCCTATGCCCACTAACAAAACCAAATGGTGGGCACGGGGCTACGGTTTTATACGGATATCATTATGCTCTGAACGCTTCGGCAGATTATGTGTTTCAGACAGACTCAGACGGACAAACAGTTCCAGAGGAGTTCTGGGAGTTTTGGAAGAATAGAACGAAATACGCAATGGTGATTGGGCATCGCAAAGGAAGACAAGATGGGTTTTCAAGAGTTCTAGTAACAAAGACATTAAAGCTGGTTTGCCGTATTTGCTTCCATGTGAAGGTCACCGATGCCAATACCCCATTTCGTTTGATGCAAGCCAAGACGCTGGAAGAAAATTTAAAGCTTGTACCAGATAATTTTAATTTATCGAATGTAATTCTGTCGGTGATTTATGCGAAAAAGAAACAGCCAGTGAAATATATGCAGATTACATTCAAACCTAGACAGGGTGGTGTTAATTCAATTAATTTGAAAAAGATTTTTAAGATTGGAAAACAAGCAATCAAAGATTTTAGAATGATTAATAAGTGTATTAACACCAAGAATGAGGCTTAATTTAGAGGAGATTGTAAAGAATGAAACAGAGTAATATACGATATGGCATATCCTTGGGGTTTCGAGGGTTAATATTCCTAACTGCTTTTATTCTAGGGAAACAGCTGCTTACAGATGATTTTACACCATTTCTAACCTGGTGGTTGACATTAGTAGCAATTACAATAACATTTTATCCGTTACTTGGTATTGTATTTCAAAAGTTTCACGATGGTGGATGGATGTTTTGTAAGACCATTGGGCTTGCACTTGCGGGATATGTTATGTGGTTTTTAAGTTCCATTCATGTGCTTAGGTTTACTCGGGCCAATACGATAATAACCTTGAGTTTATGCTTTGCAATTAATATGTTACTGGTATTCTTTACTCATCGAAAATCGTTGAAGGAGGATACCAGTCATACCCTATATAACCTATATCAGTTTGATCGACAACGACTAAAGTCAGTTTTTACGATTGAGCTCATGTTTTTTGTTGTATTCCTATTGTGGACCTACATTCGAGGCTTTCGACCAGAGGTTTCGAACACCGAAAGTCCAATGGACTACGGGTTTATGGCTGCGATGATGAGAACAGATTATCTTCCAGCCGAGGATATCTGGATGTCAGGAAAGTCAATCAACTATTACTACGTAGGTCAATATATTGCAACCTACTTAACTAAGCTTTCTGGAGTATCAATTAATGTTGGGTATAATTTGGCACTGATGACGATTGCAGGATCGGCATTTACGCTATCTTATTCACTGATTTATAATGTAACAAGATTCTTTGCAATCGATTGTACTCAAAATCGAAGATATACGGGAAAGGAACTAATCTTAATCAAAATCAAGAGATTTCCTTCCATGCTGTGCACATTATCAGGTTTAGTAGCAGGGATTGCGGTAGTATTTGCAGGAAATATGCATTATGTCATCTTTTACTGGATCAAACCGTGGTACGAGAAATTAAAGAATTTAGAAGTATCCTCGTACTGGTGGCCAAATTCTACAAGATACATTGGTTACAATCCAGAGGTTGCGGATGATAAGACGATTCATGAATTCCCATCGTATTCCTTTATTCTTGGGGATTTGCATGCTCACGTTGTGAATATTATCTTTGTGTTATCCGTATTAGGTTTATTATTTGCCTTTTTGTTGTATCGAAAAGACAAGATGGATAATTTACGTTTAGGTATATCGATTGAACAACCAAACTTTAAAAAAGAAGCGCTGCATCCAATTATTTTACTTTTAGGATTTTTTATTGGATTGTTCCATATGACTAACTTCTGGGACTTCCCAATTTATTATGTGGTCTGCGGTGCCATCATTTTGTTTTCGAATGCTGTATTATATCAATTTACACTGGATGCAATTAAGTTAACTGCTGTGCATGCAGCTGTAATTATAGGTCTAGCAGAGCTTGTAGCATTGCCATTTACGTTGAATTTTGAATCCATTTCAGCTGGTATTGATATTGCATATAATCATACGAAATGGTATCAGCTTCTAATCTTATGGGGGCTACCAGTAATAATCATCGCTTACTATGTGATTGCTAGATATCGTGATTTAAAGGCAGAAGGTTATCTTACCAACAAAGGGTCTGAGTACTTTAAAAGAAAAGCAGGAAGACCAAAACGCAAGATTTTGACTCACGAAGAAAGGTCAGAAGCTAGAATTACTTACGGTGGTGAAAAGAATAAGTTATTTCAGTTCATTGAGAATCTGCCAATTTCCGATCTTTTTATTATCACAATTGGACTTTGTGGAATTGGTTTGATTATTCTACCAGAGTTAATCTACGTAGTAGATATTTACCCATCATATGCAAGAGCGAACACCATGTTCAAACTGACCTATCAGGGCTTTATTATGTTTGGCTTAAGTATGGGCTATATCCTACTAAAAACAATTCGCTATACGAGAAAAGCCTTAAGAAGGACATTTGCGATTCTAGGATTACTATTGTTGGCTTGGACTTCCTGGTATAGCGTAACCTCGATTGATATGTGGCAGGGAAATATATTCAAGACGGATAATTATAAGAATTTAGATAGTATTGAGTTTATGAAGCTGCGCTGTGAGGATGATTATAACGCCATTCGATGGCTGAATCAGAATGTTGATGGTACTAAGGTGATAACAGAAGCATATGGGGATAGTTATTCGAATTATAACCGTATCTCAGCCTTCACTGGCTTGCCAACAATTATTGGTTGGCAAACACATGAGCATCTTTGGAGAAGTGGTGCCCTTGATGGCTTCCCACCAGAGGTGACTATGAGAAACGAGGATGTAACGAGTATTTATTCATCATCGGATATCAATGAAATACTTTACTATTTGAGAAAATATGATGTGGATTACATTTATCTTGGTTCGTTGGAACAAGAGCGTTTTGGAGCTACTAACAATGAACTATTAAAAGGGCTTGGAGATATTGTCTTTTATTCTGAGAAGACAGAAAGCAAAGATTATGAAACTGCGATCATAGAAGTAGATAAGAGCTTGTATGAAACTGTTGATGATATTGATGAGACTTTAAATGACCAATCATAGAACGTATGGAGGATTTATGAAATTAAATTACAAACGAATATTTTTTGTTGGATTAGCATTTCTTTCGATTTCTGCATTTTGGCAGTTGTATGAGAATATTGTTCCATTGATACTAAAAAATACCTTTGGCTTTGGTGATACCGGAATCGGTATCATCATGGCTATGGATAATGTGCTTGCATTGTTCTTGTTACCTTTGTTTGGTATGCTATCAGATAAGACTAATACTAGGTTAGGGAAGCGAATTCCATATATTATCTGTGGAACCTGTATATCAGTTGTAATGATGGTTTTAATGCCAATTGCAAATAACATAAAAAGCCTAGGAATGTTCGTCGTAACACTAGGTGTTGTACTAATTTCAATGGGAACCTATCGTTCGCCAGCGGTTTCTTTAATGCCAGACGTTACTCCAAGACCATTACGTAGTCAAGCGAATGCGGTCATTAACCTGATGGGTGCTGCAGGTGGTGTTTTAACCTTAATTTTAACTAAGGTACTCGTAGTTGAGAAAGACAATAATCATACGGATTATCGACTCATATTTGCAGCAGTTGCAGTCCTCATGGTACTTGCAGTTGTACTTCTTGTAATAAAGGTAAAAGAAAATCAATGTGTAAAAGAAGTGCAGGAACTTGAAATGAAAGTGAATGCACCAGCTGATAAAGAAGAACAACAAGAACCTAAGGAACATGCTCGCATGAGCAAGCCAGTGAAAAAGAGCTTTTTGTTCTTATTAGCATCCATATTCTTATGGTTTACTGCATATAATGCAGTAACAAGTGCCTTCTCTCGTTATGTACAACAGGTTTGGGATTTAGGCTCTACCGGATTTACAAATTTCTTAATGGTTGCAATGGCAGCAGCAATTGTTAGTTACATACCTATCGGTATCATATCAAGTCGTGTTGGTCGAAGAAAGACGATATTAATTGGTATTGTAATGATTACAGCATCTTATGCTTTAGGATGCATCTTTGTACAGTATCATCCATTGATCTACCTTGTATTTATTCTTACTGGTTTTGGTTGGGCAGCAATTAATGTCAATTCCTACCCAATGGTTGTAGAGATGAGCAAAGGTGGAGATACTGGAAAGTATACAGGATATTATTATTCCGTATCCATGGCAGCTCAGATTATGACCCCTATTTTATCCGGATTTTTACTTGAACATGTTTCGTATTATACACTCTTTCCATATGCAGTGACGTTCTCTATCTTGTCCTTCTTGACAATGTTATTTGTAAAACATGGAGATACTAAGCCGCTCAAAAAGAAGAGTGCGATTGAAAATTTTGATGTAGAAGACTAGTTGTAGGGGCTGTTGTACCATTCACTTTTTAAGAAAAAAAGAGAGGGTATGACAGCCCTCAAGTTATTAGGAAAGGTTTGAGTAATATGGTAATAAAACCAAAGAAAAAGAATCGATGGAGTAAGGGAAGTGTAAAGTCGCTCATACTCTTCCTTTTACTTCATAATGCAATCTTTTTGCTTGTCATGGTAAGCCTTAGTGATTTTGTGCTTTCCTTTGCTTTAAAGAAATCAAGATTTAGCTATATCACGCTTGAGAATATCTTCCCTTTTATTCTCTCACCAGTGACATTGATCGCAATTGTCTTTCTTTTAGGAGTTGCATCCCTTTTTTTTAGTTTGGAGTATATATCCCTATCGGTGTTTTTTCGAACACAAAATAACGTAACTCCAATGAAAATTTCTTATATTATCTTTCCTGGTTTTTATGAATCTATTTGCTTATTAAAGCAAAAAAAGAATCTGTTATTACCATTATTCTCAACCATGAGCTGCATCTGTTACGCGCTTCCCTTGTTTCTTGTTATGATATTCCGTCAACGAATGACAGGATATGTGTTTCGTAATATCATGGATAAGAAAATTGTATTACTACTGGCGGTACTGTTTTGTTTGACGATGCTACTTCTAACCTATCGAGGAATGTTTGTATGCTTTTTCATTGACTCGAGAACAAACTCTCTGCGATCAGCCTATCAAAAAAGTAAACAATTACTCCGAATGCATAGAAAACGAATACTTTGGAATCTGATTTATAAGAATTTATTACTTTGCATCCTATATCTAATATTATATTGGCTATTTGTGCTACTTCTTGGGGTTTTCACTTTTTTTGTTATCGAAGATAAGTTAGCGAGTGCTACCTTTTTAACCCTATATGATCAGTTGAACCGATATTTTGCCTTAATTGTCGGTGTGATTGGAATTGTAGTTAATCTTGCAATTACATTTGATCTCTTTTTACGATATCAACAAGGGAATGAGATGTGGTATGAAGTTGATTGGATTCAAGAGAGAGTCAAAAGAGAACCTCGTTTTAGTAAGTATGTAAAGCTTATCTTTGTTGCTTGTTTCATTGTTCTTATCTTTGTATTTACAATAGCAGTGAAGAATAGTATGATTTTTCAAAGGACCTCCTTATTTGGCGCCTACATCACTGCACATCGAGGGTACTCCTCTCTAGCACCTGAGAATACGATACCATCCATACAAGAGGCGATGAATGCAATGAGTGATTATGTTGAGATAGATGTTCAAGAGACCAAGGATGGGGTTGTTGTACTTCTACATGATTCAAATTTAAAGAGAACTACTGGTATTAATAAAAACATTTGGAATGTGACCTACGAGGAATTAAACGCCTACAATGCTTCAAAGAAATTCAAGCGAGGATATGAGGAAACTAAAATTCCTACGTTAGAGGAAGCTTTATTGCTATGTCAGAATACGATATTTTTAAACATTGAGATTAAAATTACCAATCATGAACAACACTTAGTAGAGGAGGTTGTTCGTCTGATTGAAGAGTATGATATGGAGGAGCAATGTATCATAAGCTCCACCAACTATGGCGCATTATCAAAAGTCAAACAAATCAATGATACGATAAAGACGGGATATATTATGACGATGGCATACGGATATTTTTACAACAAAGAATATGCAGATTTCTTTAGTGTGAAATCAAGCTTTATCACGCAGGATATGGTTAAATTAGCTCATAGTGCTGGTAAGGAGATCCATGCTTGGACGGTAAATGATATCTCAGAAATTAGGCGAATGAATCAACTTGGAGTGGATAATATTATCACTGATTATCCGATTCTTGTACGTGAGATTCTGTATGAGGATGAGTATACAACTTCGTTTCTAGAATTTATGAGAACGATAACAAAATAACAGAATCCTTTCTTTTGCATATAGTATTATAGAATGAATGTGCCAGGAGAATGCTATGGACAAAGTTGAAAACAAAGGAATATATTCGGTTCAAGTAGGAGCTTATCGTACGGAAGCGCCAGCAAGAAGCGTTGCCAGACCACTGATGATGCTTGGTTACCCAGTTAGAGTTCTGCGTGAAAATGATTTATATTATGTTCTAGTTGGTAATTTCCCGTTGTTATCGGAAGCGACAGAATTGGAAAGCGATTTACGATCTCTTGGATATGATACCATTATTAAAAAAGTTGAAGTAGAAGAACTACCTGAATTCTAGTTCATATTCTAGTGGTTACCGTACTAATTGATATAATTTCGACGGTAACCACTAGTAAGGTTGAAATTGTTGACTGCTAGGGATATAATATAATGTGTTTTAGAAAATTATAAATACTCGGTGCGAATTTAGCATCTGAATCGCTTGACAAGATACTTGCTATGGATTTGAATCAGTAAAGCCTGATGGCTTAGTAACAAGCAATTTTGTCGATTGTATAGAAACATAGGAAAGAAGGACACGTATATGACAAAAATAGATATTATTTCTGGCTTTTTAGGAGCAGGAAAAACAACATTAATTAAGAAATTATTAAAAGAAGGATTTGCAAAGGAAAAGCTAGTTTTAATTGAAAATGAATTTGGAGAAATAGGAATCGATGGTGGGTTTCTAAAAGAAGCAGGAGTTCAAATTACAGAGATGAATTCTGGTTGCATTTGTTGTTCATTGGTTGGAGATTTCGGAAAAGCACTTCGTGAAGTGTTAGACCAATTCCATCCAGATCGTATTATCATTGAACCATCAGGTGTTGGAAAGCTATCCGATGTAATCTCTGCAGTGAATGGAGTTTTGACTGAGGATATCGTTTTGAATAGTTATACTGCGGTTGTAGATGTGAAAAAGTGTAAGATGTACATGAAAAATTTTGGTGAGTTCTTCAATAATCAGGTTGAGAGTGCTAAGACAATTGTATTAAGTCGTACCCAGGAAGTTACAGAGGACAAGCTCAATGCAGCGATTTCTTTACTTCGTGAGCACAATGAGAAAGCAACCATTGTTACTACTGCTTGGGATGAAATTGATGGTAGCTTGATTGTAAAAGCAATGGAAGGCGAGAACTCCCTTGCTGATGATTTATTAAAAGAAATGAAGAAAGCGCATTCCTATGATGACCATGCTTGTGACTGCGGTTGTGGAGATGCTTGCGACTGTGGCTTAGATGAGGAAGAGGATGATCATGCTTGTGACTGCGGTTGTGGAGATGCTTGCGATTGTGGCTTAGATGAGGATGAGGATGAGGATGATGATAAGTGCGATTGTGGCTGTGGCTGTGGGAATGGCAATAGTGAGTGCGATTGTCTAGATGAAGAAGAGCATGATCATGAATGTGATTGCGAACATGATCACGCTGCGCATGAACATGACTGCGGCTGTGGACATGATCACGCTGAGCATGAATGCGGTTGTGGACATGATCATAATCACGAGCATCATCATGCAGAGGAGGTATTTACAAGCTGGGGAACAGAGACCGTTCGTAAATACAGCAAAGAGGAATTAGAAACAATTTTAAATGAGCTGTCAGAAGCAGAAGACATTGGATTCATCTTGCGTGCTAAGGGGATTGTTGCTGGAACCGATGGGGAATGGCATTACTTTGATTTTGTACCAGGCGAATTTGAAATTCGTAAGGGAGCTGCTGATGTTACAGGTAAACTCTGCGTGATAGGAAGTAATTTAAAGACCGAAGAAATTGAACGTATGTTCAAATAGAGAGGACTGGTAGTAGTATGGATATCCCTGTTTTTGTAGTAAACGGTTTTTTAGAAAGTGGAAAAAGTACCTTTGTACTTGAAACAATAAAAGACCCTGAATTTGCAGATGGAGCAAAAACATTATTAATCGTTTGTGAAGAAGGCGAAGTCGAATATGATGAGGTAGAGCTAGGAAAGAAGAATGTCAGTATTGTGACAGTTGAGGAACAAGAGGATTTGACCGGAGAATTGTTACAACGTCTCAAAGGGTTGTATCAACCACAACGTGTTATGATTGAGTGCAATGGTATGTGGGATTTTGAAGAATTTCTTGAATTAGAAATGCCAGATGAATGGATGCTAGCACAAATCATCACTTTAATTGATGCGACGACTTATGTGAATTATAGTAATAACTTCAAATCAATTATGGTTGGTTTGTTCCGTTATTCTGATACGATTATTGTAAATCGCTGTACGGATACAACGGACAAAATTGCAATTCGCAGGACAATCAAACCAGTCAATCCAAAAGCTCAGATCATATACGAGTCAAAAGACGGTGTGACTACAGACGCAGGAGAAGAAGTTATGCCATTTGATATCAATGCAGATTTCATTGATATCTGTGATGAAGATTTTGGATTGTGGTACATGAACGCAATGGATCAACCAAAAGCTTATCATGGAAAAACAGTTCGTTTTCTAGCAATGGTATACAAATCGAATAAGTTCCCAAAAGGTAATTTTGTACCTGGGAGATTTGCTATGACGTGTTGTGCAGATGATACTGCCTTCATTGGATTTATGTGCAAGATGGGGAATGACGTTGGACCAGTAAGCTATGATACTCTGAAAAGTCGCATGTGGGTTACAGTGACAGCTAAAGTGCGTGTGGAGTATTATAAGGAATATGGTGGTAAAGGACCAGTGCTTTATGCAACAAAAGTAGAAGAAGCAAGTGAACCAGAAGAGAAGCTTGTTTACTTTAACTAATCGGTTTTTCTTGACGAATAGGAAAAAGTTTTTTATAATAGACTGGATAATCATCTAGTTTCATGAATATATTGGGAAAGAATGTGTTGAGATGTTAAAAAGCATGACAGGCTTTGGTCGTTACGAGCTAGATAATTCAGAACGAAAGCTGGTAGTTGAATTAAAATCAGTGAATCATCGTTACCTGGAATTATCCATCAAGATGCCAAAGAAGCTTAGTTTTTTCGAATGTGCAATTCGTAATGTATTGAAACAGTATATGAGCCGCGGTAAGGTCGATATGTTTATTACATACGAAGATTACAGTGAAGGAAAAGCATGTGTTAAGTATAATGAGGAAATCGCAAGAGAATACTACAATGGCTTAATTAAGATGAGCGAGGATTTTGATATTGCCAATGATGTTAAAGTGTCAGTGCTATCAAGATTTCCTGATGTATTTACACTGGAAGAACAAACAATAGATGAAGAGCGTTTATGGGAGATACTGAAAACTGCTGTGGAATCGGCAGCTTCAAAGTTCGTTCAAACACGTATTGATGAGGGTGAGCATTTGAAGAATGATATACTTACAAAGCTCGATGGAATGCTAGAGTTAGTAGCATTTATTGAGGAGAGAGAACCACAGATTGTGGCAGAGTATCGTAAGAAGCTCACAGATAAGGTCAACGAATTGCTTGGGAATGTCAAGATAGATGAGAGTGTGCTTGCCACAGAGATTACAGTGTTTGCTGATCGAATCTGTGTGGATGAAGAAACTGTCCGATTAAAAGCTCATATTAACAGTATGAGACAAACGCTCAATGAGGGCACGAATATCGGCCGTAAGCTTGATTTTATTGCACAAGAGATGAATCGGGAAGCGAATACGATTCTATCAAAGGCGAATGATTTGATTGTATCGAACAAAGCAATTGACTTGAAATCAGAAATTGAAAAGATTCGAGAGCAGATTCAAAACATAGAGTAAGAGGGGATGACCATTGAATAAGCTAATTAATATTGGTTTTGGCAATGTCGTGAATTCTGTGAAAATTGTAGCTGTAATTCGCCCAGAAGCAGCACCAGTGAAACGTATGGTACAATATGCAAAAGATAATGCAAGCTGCATAGATGCTACTTGTGGACGTAAATGCAAATCAGTAATTGTAATGGAACAAGGCCAAATTGTTTTGTCAGCCTTATTGCCAGATACCATTGCTAATCGTATGAATCAAAAAGAAGGTCAAGATAAACTTGAGCTATCATAAATTCAAGAGTATTGATACTAGAAAATAAGAACTTTGAGGAAGGAGAGATAGATATGTTACATCCATCTTATAATGATTTAATGCAAGTAGTAAATAGTGAGGTTGAGCCAGGTGAGCAGCCAGTAGTTAATAGTCGTTATTCGATTGTTTTAGCAACAGCAAAACGCGCTAGACAAATTATTGACGGTGCAAAACCACTTGCTGATTGTAGCTGCAACAAGCCTCTTTCCCAAGCGGTTGAAGAATTGAATGAAGGTAAAGTTAAAATCGTAAGTGATGACGAAGGAGAACAAAACTAAGCATCAGGTAAACTGATGAAAAGATAAAAAAGCTGCTGTGGATGAAAGTTTACAGCAGCTTATTTAACAGTGAAACCTACAAACGAGAAAAAAGTAATCGAAAGAAGTGCGTTACTGGAAAGGAAAAGTAATGGATAAACAGGAATATACAACCAATAATGTACCAGATACAGATAACATGGAAAAACCGAAAAAGAGTTTTTTCCGGCAAATCGTGGAGACCGTACTTTACTTTATTATTATTCTGGTAACAGTTTTATTTGTTCAAAAATTTATTATTCAGCCAGTAGAGGTGAATGGAAGCTCTATGGAGACAACGCTAAGCAATCAGGATCACCTTCTACTCGAGAAGGTTTCTTACCTTTTTTCAAAACCAAAAAGATATGATGTGATTGTGTTTCATCCGTATGATTATGATAAAGAGACATGTTATATAAAAAGAATCATTGGTTTACCAGGAGAAACGGTACAGATTATAGACAGTATGATTTATATCGATGGGGAACCATTGAGTGAGAATTATGGTAAAGAAAATGTGATTGTAGATGCAGGAATGGCAAATGATCCAATTAAGCTTTCTGAGGATGAATACTTTGTACTTGGAGATAATCGAAATAATAGTAAGGATAGTAGGAATGAATCGGTTGGATTAGTTACGAAGGATTCCATTCTTGGGCGAGCATGGTGTAGAATTTGGCCATTGACGGACTTTGAATTTATTCGACATGAATAGAGAGAAGGTGCTTCATACTTGGAGATGGAAGAGAGAAAAGGTGCGAAAAAAGGACGTATGATAATTGAACTATTGATATATGCGATAGCATTGTTTTTTGCTGCAGTCATTATTCCTCGATATATTTTGCAACGTACGATAATAATTGGAGATTCAATGGAGAATACTCTTAATGATGGGGACAATGTATGGGTAGAGAAGATATCCTATCATTTTGATCAGCTAAAACGGTATGATATTATTGTTTTTTATCCCTATGGGAAAGAAAGCGGTGATTATTTTGTGAAGCGTATCATTGGGTTACCAGGGGAAACGGTGCAGATTATTGACGATACCATCTATATCAATGGTATACCATTAAGTGAAAGCTTTGGTAAAGAGCGTATGGAATATGCAGGAATAGCAGCAGAACCTATTTTTTTATCTGATGATGAGTACTTTGTTCTTGGAGATCATCGAGCGGTTAGTCTGGATAGTCGATATAGTAAGGTTGGTGTCGTCTCAAAAGAGAAAATCGCGGGAAGAGTCTTTTTTCGGATTTGGCCATTATCTAAGTTTGGAACTATAGATTAGGTGTTTTTTTGACTAATGATTATGCACAAAAAAATTGCTTTATAACAACAAAAAGTGACTTAAGTGTTAATAATTAGTAAAATAATAAAATTCACTTGAAATCTATCTTAAAATTGGTTAAAATAAGAAAGGATTTTGTTAAGGTCAAGGTAGTAGCTTGACAAAAACTTAACAATCCGAGAAATAAATTAATAGCTGTCCGTACAGGAAGCTATCCGTTAAGACAGTGTATTATAAAATTTCATTTAGGAGGAATTTAAATCATGGCAGTAAAAGTAGCAATTAATGGTTTTGGACGTATCGGACGTCTTGCATTCAGACAGATGTTTGGTGCAGAAGGATATGAGGTAGTTGCAATCAACGACTTAACAAATCCTACAATGTTAGCTCACTTATTAAAGTATGATTCAGCTCAGGGTAGATACGAAGGACATACTGTAGAAGCTAAAGAATCTTCCATCGTTGTTGATGGTAAAGAAATTAAGATCTACGCAGAAGCAGATGCTTCCAAACTTCCTTGGGGAGAACTTGATGTAGATGTTGTTCTTGAGTGTACAGGTTTCTATGTATCTAAGGCTAAGTCTCAGGCACATATCAATGCAGGTGCGAAAAAAGTTGTTATTTCTGCTCCAGCAGGAAACGACCTTCCTACAATCGTTTACAGCGTTAATGAAGAAACATTATCCAAAGATGATACAATCATCTCCGCAGCTTCTTGTACAACAAACTGTTTAGCTCCTATGGCTAACGCATTAAATAAATTAGCTCCAATCGAAAAAGGTTTCATGACTACAATCCATGCTTACACTGGTGATCAGATGGTACTTGATGGACCACACAGAAAAGGCGATTTAAGAAGAGCTCGTGCAGCTGCTGTTAATATCGTTCCTAACTCTACTGGTGCTGCAAAAGCTATCGGTTTAGTTATCCCAGAATTAGCTGGTAAGTTAGATGGTTCTGCACAGAGAGTTCCAGTTCCAACTGGTTCTACAACAGAATTAGTAGCTGTTTGTACAAAGAAAGTAACTAAGGATGAAGTTAATGCAGCTATGAAAGCAGCAGCTAGTGAATCTTTTGGTTACACTGAAGAAGAATTAGTATCTTCTGATATCATCGGTAGCAAATTCGGTTCTTTATTTGATGCAACTCAAACAAAAGTTACTGAGCTTCCAGATGGAAAGACATTAGTTAAGGTTGTTTCTTGGTACGATAATGAAAATTCTTACACATCTCAGATGGTAAGAACAATTAAGTACTTTGCTGAATTAGCTTAATCAGTATTGACCTTACGGGTCCGGTCTTTAAGGACCGGACCTATTTTTTTCTCCATTATGTTTATTATTGAAAGGAGCTTTCCTATGTTAAATAAAAAATCGGTTGATGATATCAACGTAAAAGGCAAAAGAGTTTTAGTTCGTTGTGACTTTAATGTTCCATTACAAGAAGGTAAGATTACTGACGATACTCGTCTTGTAGCTGCACTTCCTACGATCAAGAAATTAATCAACGATGGTGGTAAAGTAATTCTTTGTTCTCACCTTGGTAAACCAAAGGGAGAAGCAAAGCCAGAATTATCTTTAGCTCCAGTTGCTGTGGCTTTAGAAAAATTATTAGGACAGCCAGTGAAATTCGCAGCAGATGCTACTGTTGTTGGTGAGAATGCAAAAGCAGCAGTTGCAGCGATGAACGATGGTGATGTTGTATTACTTGAAAACACTCGTTACAGAGCAGAAGAAACAAAGAATGGTGAAGCTTTCTCCAAAGAACTTGCTTCTTTATGTGATGTTTTCGTAAATGATGCATTCGGTACTGCACACAGAGCACACTGCTCTAACGTTGGTGTAACTCAGTATGTTGACACTGCAGTTGTTGGTTACTTGATGCAGAAGGAAATTGATTTCTTAGGAAATGCAGTAAACAATCCAGTACGTCCATTGGTTGCGATCTTAGGTGGTTCTAAGGTATCCTCTAAGATTTCTGTAATCAACAACCTTCTTGATAAGGTGGATACTTTAATCATCGGTGGTGGTATGGCTTATACCTTCATGAAGGCACTTGGTGAAGAAGTTGGTAAATCCTTATTAGAAGCAGACTACATCGATTATGCAAAGGAAATGATGGCTAAAGCTGAAAAGAATGGCGTTCAGTTATTATTACCTATTGATACCGTAGTAGCAAAAGAATTCTCTAACGATGCTCCTTCCCGTGTGGTTGGCCGTGGAGAAATTGCAGCAGACGAAGAAGGTCTTGATATCGGACCTAAGACTTGCGATCTTTATGCAGATGCATTAAAGAATGCAAAGACTGTTGTATGGAATGGACCAATGGGTGTATTCGAAATGTCTAACTTCGCAAAGGGTACAATCGCAGTAGCCCAGGCTATGGCTGATATCGATGCTACAACAATCATCGGTGGTGGTGATTCTGCAGCAGCAGTAAATCAGTTAGGCTTTGGTGACAAGATGTCCCATATTTCTACAGGTGGTGGCGCATCCTTAGAGTTCCTTGAAGGAAAAGAGCTTCCAGGTGTAGTTGC
>JAEZKD010000012.1 GCA_023415655.1 Bacillota bacterium
ACACTCACCTAGTCTATCTTTTGACACTCACCACGTATATCATTCAGATGCTAGGTATTTCTCACAAGCTTTGATGACTTGGTTCATTGCGTGAATGCCAGGTCCTCCAATGGTGTTACGTTTTTCGACACATGTCTTTAAGGAGATCGCATCATAGAGATCTGCTTCAAACACAGGAGATATCTTTTTAAGTTCCTCTAATGACAAATCTTCAATCGCACAATTTTTTTCAATACAAGTTAATACTAGCTGTCCTATAATGCCATGCGCATCACGGAATGCAACTCCATGATTGACTAGATAATCAGCAGCATCGGTTGCATTGGTAAAGCCATTCATAGCACTCTTTGCCATAACTGCTTGGTTAAATTTCATCGTGGAAATCATTCCAGTAAATAGTTTGAGACAACCCTTTACGGTATCGATTGCATCAAACGTCAATTCCTTGTCCTCTTGCATGTCTTTATTATAGGCAAGTGGTAAGCCCTTCATCGTAGTAAGCAATGACATCAAAGCTCCATAGACACGTCCTGTTTTACCACGCACAAGCTCCGCAATGTCTGGGTTTTTCTTTTGAGGCATAATGGAACTTCCAGTCGAATAAGCATCATCGATTTCGACAAATTGATACTCATTAGAATTCCAAATGATAATCTCCTCACAAAAACGACTTAGATGCATCATAATGGTAGAAAGTGCACTTAGAAGTTCAATTAAGTAATCTCGATCAGAGACGGAATCCATACTATTTCTCGTTGGACCATCAAAATCAAGAAGAGAAGCAGTGTAGGAACGATCCAAAGGATAAGTGGTTCCTGCAAGAGCTCCTGAACCGAGTGGACAGTAGTTCATTCTATGATAAATATCACTGAGTCGATCATTGTCACGAGAAAACATCTCAAAATAAGCACTGACATGATGAGCAAGTGTGACTGGCTGTGCCTTTTGAAGATGTGTAAATCCAGGCATATAGGTATGGATGTGATCCTTCATAATTGCAAGTAATTCAGTTAATAATTCCTTTACCAATTGCTTGAGCTCAACAATTTCATCACGAGTATATAGCTTCATATCCAAAGCAACCTGATCATTTCGGCTTCTTCCAGTATGAAGCTTCTTGCCAGTTTCACCAATTCGTTCAATCAGATGAGCTTCTACAAAACTATGGATATCTTCATGAGTACCATCGATGATTAAGGAACCATTTGCGATGTCTTCCTTGATTTGCGTAAGACCTTTAATGATAGTATCCCTCTCTTGCTCGCTCAGGATTTGTTGTTTGCATAGCATTGTTACATGTGCAATACTTCCTCGAATGTCCTGTTCGTAGAACTTTTGATCAAAGGAAATCGATGCATTGAAGTTATGTACCAATTGATTCGTTTCTTTTGTGAATCGTCCGCCCCAGAGTTTCATGGTAAATTCCTCATTTCTATGTAATATTTTCATTCATTTTTCTTTGTCTATGTTATCTTGTTTTCCATAAGAATGCAAGTTCAACTTGCATTTTTAATTAGAAATCATTATAATCAAGTTATCAATGTGTTCATTTTGGGTTTCGCCATGAAACAGGCAGATAGGAGCAGACATGAAAGTAAAAGCTATAATGATACCGTATGTTGATATGAAATGCATTTTAGTAGACAACACCCTAGAAGAAGCACTAGCCATGATTGATGAACATCAGTTATTATCGATGCCAGTAGTTGATAAAAAGAGATTTATTGGCGTGCTATCAAAACAACATATTTATGAGGTGTATTTCAAAGATTTTACTGGTACCAAGGAAGAGTTTTTGAAACGTAAAGTTAGCGATTTTATGCGAACGAAGTTAATTAGCATTTCAGAGGATACACCAATTGAGGAAGCAGCAGCGATTTTTATTGAATCGAAGTTTCGCTTCATCCCAGTACTGAATAAAGCAGAAGATTTAGTAGGGATAGTGACTCAACAGGCAATCTTTAAAGAGTACCAGAAGTTGTTTGGTAAGAATTATGATACCTTCACCATTTATTCCTATGATTATAAAGGAACATTAGCAAAGATATCAGAAACAATTGCAAAACACGATGGCAATATAAAGAATATAGTAATAATTAATACCGAAACCATGGGACTTCAAGAAATCTTTGTACGTGTAGAATGTGAAGATTTTGAAGAAGTAACGAAGGCATTAACGAAAAAAGGCTTTGATGTCCGTGTAAATAAAAAGAAAATTCAATAACACATAGAAAGGGTATCTCATTTTTCACATTTCTTTCTTTACATATTTTTCGAAGGTGGCTTTATTGCTTGAGTTATATGTATGGAATGTAATGGAATTATGTAATATCCCTTTCTTTTTGAGCATTTAAAATATAGTTTATGGAACGAATTGCATGCTTTGGACATAGGATAGCTATGAAAACATGCGATATTTCGACAGCATATTTCACTTTTAGTTAGTTATACTAAAGAGGAGAAAGAAGCGCGAAGAGAAAGGCAATTTATGATAGAATTTAGAAGAATAGAATTAAGTGACCAAGAATGGGTAGATAAAATACTTAAGAATGCAAATTTAATGGGGTGTGAATATACCTTTGCTAATAATTATATGTGGGGAGAGCAGTACAATCTTGAAATAGCGTATGTAGAAGGATTTTATTGTTCCAAAAGTGGAATCAAAGAGGTAGAGTATAGCTTTCCAATTGGTGAAGGTGATTTGCTAAAAGTAATACGTCTTTTAGAAGAGGATGCAAAGGAAAGAGGAATTAAGTTCGTGATGAAGGGATTGTTGCAAGAACATGTGACAATGTTGAATTTGTTATGTCCAGACGAGTTTGATTTTACCAATTCCCGTGATGACAGCGATTATATCTATACGGTAGAGAAGCTTTCTAAGCTAGCTGGGAAAAAGCTTCATGGAAAACGTAATCATATTGCAAGATTTAAAGATGATGAGGACTGGCAATACGAACCGATTACAGATGCGAATATGAACGATTGTCTTGAAATGAACAAACGTTGGTGTGAAAAGTATCGTTGTTTAGAAAGTACATCCTTAAAGCATGAAGCTTGTGCTGTGAAAAAAGCCTTTCACTCTTACAAGGAGCTTGGCTTACGAGGAGGTTTGATACGTAAGAAGGGGGAAGTGGTTGCTTACTCCGTTGGTGAACCGATAAGTAATAATACTTTTGTTGTTCATATTGAAAAAGCCTTTGCAGATATACAAGGAGCTTATCCGATGATGAATCAACAATTCGTGTTGCATGAATGCCAAGAGTTTGAATATGTCAATCGAGAAGAAGACCTTGGTGAAGAAGGACTAAGAAAAGCAAAGCTTTCCTATTATCCAGATATCCTATTAGATAAGTTTAGAGCAATCAAGAAGTAAGGTACGGAAAGGAAGAGGTGCTATTTGATTGAAATTGCTAACAGTGGCATGATCTCAGAACTAAAAAAAGTATGGAAAGAGTGTTTTCATGATGAAGATAGCTACATTGATTTTTATTATGAAAATCGATTTTCAAAGGTAACTACGTTAGTAAAACGTGTCGATGGAATCATTGCATCCATGTTGACGTTAATTCCATGTGCTTTTGTGAAAAATGAGATATCACAGCCATTATATTATGTCTATGCAGTAGCAACTAGAAATGAGTATCAAAAGCGAGGATATGCCAAAGAATTAATTCTTTATGCTCAGCAGCTGGCAAACAAAGAAGGTGCCAAAACCTTCTTAGTGCCAGCTTCAAAATCATTGTTTTCTTATTATGAAAAGCTAGGATATCAGACAGCAGCTTATCAAACGATTGCAGGTGCAGAAACAACAAAGAAAATGTTAGAAAGTGTTGAGAAGCTTTCTGCAATGGAAATTGCAGACTCAATCCAAATCTCAGAATTAACAGCAAAGGATTTCTATGAGCTAAGAGAAAAGCATTTTACAACAGAAGGATATATTAGATGGGATCAGGAGGCACTTTCTTATCTTTTAGAGGAGTATCGATTTTGTGGTGGAGTTGCATGGCTAATCACCTCGGAACAACATAAAGGAGCCATTCTCTATCATTATATTAAGGAGGAGAAAAAGCTCTATGTCAAAGAAACTACGTTAGAACTGCAAGTCCTTGCTCAAGTGCTCTTACACATAGGCAATCAGCTTGACGTTGCTCAGGTTGAACTAAAGCTTAAGAATGGACAAGATCTGGGAGGAGAAGTAAAAGAATTTGCGATGCTATCCCAGAGTTTTAGCGAGAATCTGGGCTTTGTGAATTTGGTTAAGGACTGATAAAAAGTATGGAAGATGGTGGGGCTTGTACCAGTGGTTGACAAACGCCTGATAATTTGGTAGAATGTTTTTGTAATATTTCTGTAATAATTATGAGATAGTTCCTTCATGAATGCTTAAGCATTTGGGAAGAAATCACGTCGAAAGGAATTAGGGAGAATATGAAAACAAAAAAGAAAGTTACAGCAACACTTATGATCTGCTTTTGTCTTACCTTTATGGTGCTATGTACTGGTATGTTTGACAAAAAGAAAGACTCCAAAGATGTAACAGTTGATGTAACTGCAAATGCAAAGACAGAGGAAGTCGCACAAGCAAACACGAATGAATCTGACTTAGCAAACCAAATTGAAACTTTTTCAATCACTCAAGACCAAACAATTGATAAAAACCAAGAAGAAGGTCTTACTAACAACCAAGAAAATCAACAAGAAAGCCTTTCTTTAAAGGATGAACGTCTTTCTTCGAATCAAGAGATTACATTTAATACCAATCAAGAAGAAACTTTAGCAAAAAAGAATCAGGAAGCTGCACTAAAAGTTGTTCATTCAGCTGTAAGTGACTCAGTAGAAGATATGATTGTTTCTACCTTAAGTCTATCAGAACCTGATTTTGCATTTAATAAAGTACTTCCAAAGGTAAACGATTCATTAAATATACGTGCAGAAGCGGACCCAAATGCAGAAGTAGTTGGAAAGCTCTACAAGAATTCTTATGCTAACATTCTTTCTCGTGGCGAGGAGTGGACTAAGGTTAAGTCCGGTTCGGTAGAAGGCTTTGTCAATAACCAATATCTGTATTTTGACGATGAGGCAGTAACAATTGCAAAGAGCTTGAATGCATTTCGTGCTCAAATCACTGCTGGTTCCGTTAATGTGAGAACAAAACCAACAACAGACGCTGAGATTTTAAGCGAAGCTAAGAGTGGAGATACCTTTACCCATGTCCCTGAGATGGATACGAACGGATGGGTTGCAATTCTTTATGACGAAGAAGGTACATTAGCTTACGTATCAAAAGATTTTATAGAAACGAAATTTACTTTAAAAACTGCAGTAAGTAAGGCAGAAGAAGAAGCAGCACAGAAAGCAGCAGAATTAGAAAAAGCATTACAAGAAGCAAAGAAATACAAACCAAGTACGACAAATCGTGCTGCGATTTCAGTATCAGATGAAGAATTGTACTTATTAGCAACTGTCGTTGCAATGGAAGCTGGTGGTGAATCCTATGAAGGACAGCTAGCAGTTGCCAATGTTGTAATCAATCGTATGTTAGATGGTTACTGGGGAGATACGATTTCAGATGTAGTTTATGCACCTGGTCAATTCTCTGGAGCTAATTCTGGTCGAGTTGAGAAATTCTCAAGTCGAGTAACAGAAACTAACAAACGAGCAGCGGTAGAAGCCTTAGCTGGTAATAATAACATAGGAAATTATATGTATTTTATTATGAAAAACAAAGCAAATTACTCAAGCTATAAGAAATATTACATTCTCGGCTGTCATTGCTTTTACGCTAGATAATCATAGAAACTGTTACAAAACCTTTGATTGGGTTATGTAACAGTTTTTTTAATTCATAGGAAACTGTGTTTCCTATGAATTAAAAATGCCCTAAAAAACAAGGCAAGTATTTTTTGATAATTTTCATAAATTGCATAAATAAAAGCAGATATGGATACAAATAATTAGAAATGATATCTGTAGAAAGGATGAGCTTTTTATGAAACGAACAGTTAGTATTGAGAAGGTAATCGGAAGAGAGATACTTGATTCTAGAGGCAATCCAACCGTTGAAGCAGAAGTGGTATTAAGTGATGGGAGTGTTGGAGTAGCAGCAGCACCATCTGGTGCATCCACAGGAGCGTTTGAAGCAGTTGAGCTTCGCGATAAGGATTCCAATCGATATCTTGGTAATGGTGTAAAAACTGCAGTGGAACATGTAAAACGGGAACTAGCAGAGGTTGTGATTGGGAGAAATCCTTTTAATCAAGTGGAGATTGATGCGGCAATGATTGCAGCAGATGGAACATTAAATAAAGGGAATCTAGGTGCAAATGCTATCCTAGCAGTAAGTTTAGCAAACGCGAAGGCAGCAGCAGTATCTTGTGGATTACCATTGTATCAGTATATTGGTGGAACGAACGCAAGAACCCTACCCGTTCCAATGATGAATATCATTAATGGTGGTAAACATGCTGATTCCAGTTTAAATATTCAGGAATTTATGATTATGCCTGTCGGTGCAAGAACCTTCTGTGATGCACTTGAAAAGAGTACGACGGTGTTTCATACTTTAAAGAAATTATTAAAGAATGATGGTTATGTAACAGCAGTTGGAGATGAGGGTGGATTTGCACCTAAATTTGATTCTGATGAACAAGCACTTCAGTATATCGTAGAAGCGATTAAAAAGGCTGGTTATACTCCAGGTACCGATTTTTACATTGCAATGGATGCGGCCGCAACTGAGATGTACGATGAAGCAAAAAAGGCTGGAAAAGAAGGAAATTATCTATTCTGGAAGTCTGGTGAGATGAAGACAGTCGATCAGATGGTTGATTATTGGGAAGATTTATGTAATAAGTATCCAATTCTCTCACTTGAAGATGGTTTGTCAGAGGAAGATTGGGAAGGTTGGGCAAAGTTAACCAAACGACTCGGGAGTCGAATTCAATTAGTTGGTGACGATTTATTTGTTACCAATACGAACAGAATTGTCAAAGGGATCAAAGAAGAGGTTTCAAATTCAGTATTAATCAAATTTAATCAGATAGGTACCTTAACGGAAACGCTAAATGCAATTGAGATGGCAAAAAATCAAGGCTGGACAGCGATTGTTTCACATCGTTCTGGTGAGACAGAGGATGTCACCATTGCTGATATTGCGGTTGCGATGAATGCTGGTCAGATTAAGACAGGCGCTCCAAGCCGAAGTGATCGTGTTGCAAAATACAATCAATTATTAAGAATTGAACATCAACTTGGAATGAGCGCTATCTACCCTGGTAAGAAAGCCTTTAAGGTTTTAAAATAATATTTAGTTTCCTCCAACCTTAACGGGATCCACATCTTTTTGCTCATAATATTTTAAGATATTGCCGCTATGCATATGTATACTATTTTCACCGCAGAGGGCCTTATCTTGCACATAGGCTTGTTCCTGATAGATATGAAAGTGTTCACCAGCTGTAATATCAAAAGGTTGGATAGGTGTGTAAGCTTCATCTTTTTTCTTCATGTCATACCTCCAAAATCTACTGAATATTATACTAATTTATTTATATTTTACAACAAATTCACTGAAATGACAAGATAAGCTATGGTAATCTCCATAGCTTATTTGTAGTTTTATCAATCACTTTATGTTATAATAGTTCTAATTGCTCCGTAACGAATTAGGATAGGAAATAAAACATAGTTTTTTAGAAAGGATGTGTTGATTTTGTTAGTTGAAATCGAAAAAAGTGCAAGAAGAGCATTAGAGGAACTATTAGCTGTGGCTTCACTAAAGGAAAATCAAATTGTAGTGGTTGGTTGTTCCTCCAGTGAGATTATGGGACAGCGAATTGGTACAAATTCAGCAATGGAAGCTGCAGAAGCCGTATATCGTGGAATTGCTCCTTTGTTAAAGGAAAAAAATCTGTTTTTAGCTGCGCAATGTTGTGAGCATCTGAATCGATGTCTCATCCTAGAAGAGGAAGCAAGAAGATATTATGGTTATGAGGAAGTGAATGCGGTACCACATCCACATGCTGGAGGGTCATTTGCTACTTGTGTTTATTCTAATATGAAGGAACCAGTAGCAGTGGAGGCAATTCAGGCACATGCAGGAATTGATATTGGTGATACGTTGATTGGAATGCATCTAAAAGCAGTCGCAGTACCAGTTCGATTAAGCATCGATCAGGTAGGGGAAGCACACTTGGTATGTGCAAGAACGAGACCGAAATTTATTGGTGGTGAGCGTGCACATTATAAAATCAAGGGAGAGCGTTAGGATGGGACGTATGAATCAGATCAAAGCCTATGAACATAGAGCGCAGTACTATGAGACGGATCAGATGGGGTGTGTTCATCATTCCAATTACATTCGTTGGTTTGAGGAAGCTAGAACTGATTTATTGCATCAGGTTGGTTTTAGTTATCAAAGGATGGAAGAGCTTGGGATTCTCAGTCCGGTATTGAGTGTAACTGCAGAATATAAATCAATGGTACGTTTTCACGATGTGGTCGAAATTTATGCAAGAATCACAAAGTTTAACGGAATTAAATTTACAGTCTCCTATCAGATTTTTGATCAAAAGACAAAAGAGTTAAGAACAACTGGAGAGACCATACACTGCTTTTTAGGGCGCGATTATAGACCAATTAGACTACTAAAAGAACATAAGGAAGTTTATGATTTGTTTCAAGAGCTGTGTGAAGACAAGTAAATAGCTTGTGAATGCAGGTGCAAGTGAAAGTTCTCATGCATGAAAGATACAATGGAGCTGTCGCAGATTTAATTAAATGATGCGACAGCTCCATTTTGTATTCAAAATACATGTTCCTATGTTACATCCAAAGATTATGTATGGCTATGCATTTTTCTTTGAGAATTTCTTTTCCAATTCGACTACAACAATTGGTACGATGGATAAGAGAAAAACGATGATCCAACTTCCAATGGAGAGTGGAGTTACTTTAAAAATGGTTGCCAAACGTTCAAATGAGATAACAGCTACTTGCATAAATGTACATACGAGGAAGGAAAGCACCATCTGATGATTGCCAAATACCCCAATTTTAAAGATGGAATGTTCACTACGCATATTAAAGGCGTGAAATAGCTGTGATAAGCTCAGTACGGCAAAGCACATGGTCTGGCCACCGATGATATACGCAATCAAAGCGAGCATACCAATCATAGTACCTTCAAATAGGATTTTAAAAACGAGACCATCCGAGAACATACCTTTTTTCGGTGAAATTGGTTTCTTTAACATAATATCATCGGGTGCAGGTTCTACACCAAGGGCAATTGCTGGCAAGGAATCGGTAACTAGATTCACCCAAAGTAGCTGCACAGCAACGAGAGGTGCTTTCAGGCCAAGAAGGATTGCAACAAAGATCGTAATGATTTCACCGATGTTACTGGAGAGAAGGAAGTGAATGGATTTGCGGATATTGTCATAGATACCACGTCCTTCTTTGACAGCAGCGACTATCGTAGCAAAGTTATCATCTGCTAAAATCATATCAGCAGCATTTTTAGCAACATCAGTTCCACTTAATCCCATTGCGCATCCGATATCAGCAGCCTTAAGAGCTGGTGCATCGTTTACTCCATCTCCTGTCATTGCTACGACTTCACCACGTTTCTGTAGTGCTTTCACAATTCTAACTTTATGAGTCGGAGACACACGTGCAAACACGCGATATTTGTAAATGTTTTGTTCTAACTCTTTATCTGACATCTTATTCAGTTCTTCACCACTAATTGCTTGATGATTGGACTGATCCTTGGATAAGATACCAAGTGTTTTTGCGATGGCACAGGCGGTTACAATATGGTCACCTGTAATCATGACTGGTGTGATTCCTGCAGCTTTGCAGGTTGCAACGGCATCTTTTACTTCTTCTCTTGGTGGATCAATCATTCCAAGTAAACCAACTAAGGTCAAATCACTTTCCAGCGAGGAATCACTTAAATAGTGAATGGAACGATCAACGATTTTATATCCAACCGCAATCACGCGCAATGCCTTTTCCGTCATATTTAGACAGATATGATCTAAGGCGGTCAGTTCCTTATGCTGGCATGGAATTACTTTACCGTCTTTTTCTACGGAAGAACAAGAACGAATGAGGACATCATAGGCACCCTTAGTGATAACCATATGTTTTCCATCCTCTATTTTATGTACGGTTGTCATAAGCTTTCTTGCAGAATCAAATGGAATTTCACGAACTCTTGGATATTTTATCTCTAGCTACTTTTGATTGATCCGGTTTCTACTAGCTGCCATGACCAGAGCTTTTTCCGTAGGTTCCCCAACTGCTTCACTTTCTTGCATACGTGCATTGTTGCATAAAGTGGCAAGTTCAAGGAGGTGGGTGCCAAAGGCTTTCTGTTCCTTCTCGATTCCATTCATAGATGCAATCTCGGTAACTGTCATTACATTCTGAGTTAAGGTACCTGTTTTATCAGAGCAGATAAAGGTAGCACTTCCAAGGGTCTCAACAGCTGGAAGCTTTCGAATGATAGCATTCTTTTTAGCCATTCGTTGAACCCCAAGAGAGAGCATAATCGTGACGATTGCAGGAAGGCCCTCTGGAATTGCTGCTACGGCTAAACTCACGCTTGTCATAAACATGTCGAACACTTGACGTCCTTGTAAACTCCCTAAGATAAAGATCACAATACAGATAGCAAGAGCAGCGATTCCTAGGAATTTTCCTGTTTTCGCCAACCTTTTTTGTAATGGTGTCTCAGGGGTATCATCCTGCATAATCATTCGAGCAATGTTTCCAACTTCAGTGTGCATTCCAGTAGCTGTTACGACAGCAATTCCATGACCAAAGGTGACAATTCCTGAGGAAGGTACCATGTTTTTACGATCACCTAACATCGTAGTTTCTTTTAAGACACAATCAGCTTCTTTATCGACTGGATGAGATTCCCCAGTCAACGAGGATTCATCAATTTTTAAATTACTACATGAGATTAAGCGGGCATCTGCAGGTACATAGTGACCAGTTTCCAAAAAGATAATATCTCCAGGAACGAGTTCTGAGCTTGGTATGTTTAATTGCTTGCCATCTCGAAGTACAATCGCATTCGGTGCTGCCATTTTCTTAAGGGCTTCTAAGGAACGTTCAGCCTTGGCTTCTTGTATTACACCAAGAATAGCATTGAGGATTATAATGGCGAAGATGATGATTGGATCAACATAATCTGCTTCTCCTTTGATTAAGGACATGCCAAAGGAAATAAATGCTGCGCAAATAAGTACAATGATCATAAAATCAGAAAATTGAGAAAAGAATCGAGCGAGAAGACTTTTCCCTTTTTGAGTTTCTAACTCATTCTTACCAAACTTTTGTAAACGCTTTTCAGCATCAGCTTTGGCAAGACCCGTTTTTGTATTAACATTTAAAGTTTGCAGTGATTCTTTCACTGACATGGAATGAAATTGCATAGATTCTCCGTTCTGCTACTCCTATTAAGCGTTCAGTCTCTTGTTTAATATATGTCTTATCTGTCGTGTCTATGAGATGGATTGTAAATTTTTAGGTTTGACACAATATATCCATATATGTTAATATTTACTAGATGTTACAGCTAGAAAGTATTCGCGCAAAAGAAATATAACTCACTTAGTGAGTATATGAGTGGGGGAAATATGTTATTTACTACAAAAAAGCTAGACCCAAAATATAACAATTCAACTATCTTTAATGTTGCATTATTTTCATTAAATACTGCAGCCGGTACTTTATATCTTGCATTGATGGAGTACACTGCATATTTTGTGAATGGAATTATAGGCTTTACCGTTGTGTTTACTTCAATTGTTTTAACCGCATTACGAGTGTTTGACGGATTGATCGATCCAATTGCAGGGTACATCGTGGATCGAACGAATGGAAGATTTGGCAAGTTTCGACCGTTTATGATTCTAGGTAATCTCTTAATGGCAGGGAGTTCAATCTCGCTATTCTTTGGTTCATATTTACTTCCGAGTTGGCTAAAGCTACCGGCTTTCGTCTTAATGTATATTGTCTTCGTCATTGGTTTTTCCTTTCAGATGCTAACTGCAAAAGCTGGACAAACAGTTATGACAAACAATCCTAAGATACGCCCAATATCAACTTATTTTGATTCCCTCTTCATTACTTCAGCTTATGGAGGAACGGCTTTGTATGTTCAGACCTTTCTGATGAAGAGATTCCCAGGTGGATATCGCAATCCAGAGCTTTATCAAGAGCTAACCTTTTGGATCGTTTTAATTGCAGGAGCTTGTACACTGCTTGCACTGATTGGCATCTGGAAGAAGGATCGTCCAGAATATTACGGCGTTGAGGATGGGATTCCCAAAATTCGTCTTAGAGATTATGCAACGATATTAAAACAAAACAAACCAATTCGAATGTTGGTAACAGCTGCTTCCGTGAATAAGTTTACTTCAATGGTATATAGTAATATTACGGTTGGTGTTATTATCTTTGGTATTATGTTGCAAAACTACGAGTTGTCTGGAAGTATTGGACTATTAACTGCGATTCCGAATCTGATTGTTGTTACAATTGGAGTTATGGTAGCACAACGGCTAGGACAAAAGAAAGCTTTTGAATTATTTACTTGGTTTGCAATTGCGTTCCAGATACTGATGACTATATTACTTGCATTTTTTGATTTGACTGGCATAGGATTTAATCTACAGTTACTATCGCTGACCTTTTTTGCAATTTACATTATATTAAATGGTTGTAAATCAGTGAGCAATAACATCGTGATTCCGATGATTGCAGATTGTTCCGACTATGAGGTCTATCGAAGTGGTCTGTTTGTTCCAGGCTTGATGGGAGCACTCTTTTCTCTGATTGATCAGGTAGTATCTGCATTTGGTACTGCGTTTGTTGGAATCATTGTTGCTTTGATTGGTTTTCATGAGTCGTTACCACAAGTGGATGATAAACTTACGCCTCAATTAAAAGCAGTTGCAATTATCTGTTATTGCATTGTTCCAATCATTGGATGGTTAACAAGTTTATATTCGATGAAGTACTATGAATTAGATAAAGAAAAGATGAAAGAAATCAATGAGAAGCGGGTTTGTTAAGTATCTTTCATTGACACAGGATTTCACTGCATTCACGCAGAAACTATTGAACAAACGCTAAGAAAGGTATATTCTGTTAGTATCAAAAAGGAAAGGATATGCTAATTGGCGTAAATGGTGAAAGTATGCAAGCATTGTATTGGTTGATTGCACTAGCTGTGTTACTAGTGATTGAAATCGTTACGTTGGGACTTACAACGATTTGGTTTGCTGGTGGTGCTTTGATTGCTTTTATTGCAGCATTGCTTGGCGTTGACGTTTGGGTACAGTTGTTACTATTTTCTATTATTTCCTTAGTATTATTAATATTTACTCGACCAGTTGCTATGAAACGGTTGAATAAAAACCGAGTAAAAACAAACTATGAGGGTTTAATAGGAAAAGTTGTTAAGGTAACAAAGACAGTAGATAACCAAAATCAAAGCGGAGAAGCGGTTGTGAACGGTCAAGAATGGACAGTTCGTAGCTTAAATGAGGATGTAATTATCGAACCTGGTACGAAGGTGAAGATTGTTAACATTGAAGGTGTTAGATTAATTGTTACAGAATACAGAGAGGAGAATTAAGTATGGAAATGTATGTAATTATTGGAGCAGTAGTTTTATTTCTTATCATCTTAGCTTCCTGTGTAAAAATCGTTCCTCAAGCGCAAGCTTATATCTTAGAAAGGTTAGGGGGATACCAAGCAACTTGGAGCGTAGGTCTTCATTGGAAATGGCCTTTGGTTGATAAGATTGCAAAGCGTGTAATTTTAAAAGAGCAGGTAGTAGATTTCCCACCTCAGCCAGTTATCACAAAGGATAACGTTACGATGAGGATTGACACAGTAATCTTTTTCCAGATTACAGATCCAAAGCTTTTTGCTTATGGTGTGGAACATCCAATTATGGCAATTGAGAATTTGACAGCAACGACACTTCGTAATATCATTGGTGATTTGGAGCTCGATGAAACACTTACCTCCAGAGAAATTATTAATACAAAGATGAGAGTCTCTCTTGATACGGCAACTGATCCTTGGGGAATTAAAGTAAATCGTGTTGAATTAAAGAACATCATTCCTCCTTCAGCAATTCAGGATGCAATGGAGAAACAGATGAAGGCAGAACGTGAACGTCGTGAATCCATCTTAATTGCAGAAGGTCAGAAAAAGTCAGCAATTCTTGTTGCAGAAGGTAGTAAGCAAGCTACGATCTTAGAAGCAGAAGCAGAAAAAGAATCAGCGATTCTTCGTGCAGAAGCGAAGAAGGAAGCAACCATTCGTGAAGCAGAAGGTCAAGCAGAAGCAATTATTGCTGTTCAAAAGGCGAATGCAGAAGGTATTCGCATGTTAAATGAAGCAAATCCAGGAAATGCAGTGTTGCAGATTAAGAGCTTAGAAGCATTTGCAAAAGCTGCAGATGGAAAAGCTACAAAGATTATTATTCCTTCTGAGATTCAAGGAATTGCAGGGCTTGTAAAGAGTATTACTGAGATTGCAAAAACAGATGAAATCGGAAAAGATAACGCTACCAAATAATCATAAGATTGAATTAACGTTCATTAGGCGAGGGCAGGTATGACCACAGTATTAATTTTAGAAGATTGTAGAGAAAGCCAAAAAGCATTGGATGCAATCATGAAAAAATACAGAGAGGACATACGTGCTCTCTTTGCGTCTACTTTGCAGGAGGCAGAAAGTTTATTACGGACTGAGAAAGAAATTCATTTATTCTTTTTAGATATCAATTTAGATATCAATCAAAAACAGGACCAATCCGGGTTGATATTTGCGAAGAAAGTTCGTGAATTGAGTAAGTATGCATTTACACCAATTGTATTTATTACCTCTGCTTCCGATATGGAATTGGTGTCTTATCGAGAGACACAGTGCTATCGATATCTAACAAAACCATACAGGGAACAATCCGTTTTAGATATCTTAGAGAAGGTGTTAAAAAGTGTCCCACCAAAAGAAACAAAACAAATCATAGTGAAGAAGGATGGGATTAACTATCGGGTTAGAATGGATGAGATCCTTTTGGTGGAAGCAATCCCAAGAGGAGTCCGAATTCATCTAAATGGAGAAAGTCTTGATCTAAAATATAGTTCTATCAAACAAATGATGGAAAAGCTACCGAAGGAACAGTTTGTGCAATGTCACAGAATGTATGTTGTAAATACTGAGTGGATTGACTATGTGGATACGGTGAATCAGTACATTAGAATGAAGGGTATAGAACAACCAATCGAGATTGGAGTGACTTATAAGGCAGAAATGAGGAGATGGATTCATGGATAAGCTATCAGGACTACAAATAATTTTTATCCTCATGTTTTTATTTGTGGTTTTTCTCATTATATTTTTGATTATTCGGCAAAAGCTTTCGGTGTATGCAAAACAAGAGAAAGAGCTGCAGATGTATCGGTTGTATGTAAAACCTTTGGAGGATTTTATCAAAGAGATAAGAGCAAAACAGCATGAGTTTGATAATCATCTGAATGCACTTTTAAATATGCATTTAACGATTACGACTTATGAGGAGTTAGTAGAAGCTCAATCGGAGTATATAAGAACACTGATTACGAATCGTGATAGCTCCTATCTTGGTTTACTAAAAATTAGTAATAAGGTACTTGCAGGTTTTTTGTATAGTAAAATGATATCAATACCAGATTACATTCGAATAGAGCTTATGGTTGGGAGTAAGGAAATTTTTACGAATGTTCCGGAGATGGATTTGGTAGAGGTTATTGGTACTTTAATTGATAATGCAGTACAAGCTTGTGATGAAAATCATTCAAGGATTAAAATCTATGTCACCTCCAATGATGATCGTTTTATCTTTATTATCAAAAATCAATATGAAAAGGTACCGATTACGATGCTGAGTCGCTTTTTTGAACGAGGCTTTACTACGAAGAAAGGAACTAAGAATCAAGGTTTAGGACTTTATAATGTAAAGAAGATGATGAAACGTTGGAATGGTGATATTTATGTGGAAAATGAAGAAATCGAAAGCCAGAACTATATTTCTTTCCATGTAGAACTTTAAGGGGGAGAGTTTGTTCCCATATAAGGTTTACAGTTTCTTAAAAATATGGTATGTTATAGAAAATACAAGATTGGAGGAAATATATTGAAAAACGAATTGTTTAAAATCGGTAGCGTCACGGTCTATGGGTATGGACTTATGATTGCGATTGCGATTTTTTCAGCATATTTAACTGCAGAATATCGTGCCAAGAAAAAGAAACTGGAGTATGAAAAAATATTTAATTTAACCATTTGGTGTGCAATTGGAGGTATTCTTGGAGCTAAATTACTATATTACATAACAGTGATTCCAGATATTATGAAAGATCCAAGTATCCTATGGAAGTTCGGTGACGGATTTGTTGTCTATGGTGGTATTATCTGTGGTATCCTAGCTGGATATTTATATTGTAAGAAGCATAAATGGAACTTTTTAGAATACTTTGATTTAGTCATGCCATCGATAGCTTTAGCTCAAGGCTTTGGTCGTATTGGTTGCTTCTTATCCGGTTGTTGTTACGGAATTACGACGGATAGTTGCATTGGAATCACTTTCCATTCTTCAGATTATGCTCCTAACGGTATTTCGTTGATACCAACGCAGTTGATTTCGAGTGGATTAAATTTTCTTCACTTTGGAATTCTCTTATTGATTGCGAAAAAGAATAAAGTACATGGTGTCATCGCAGGGTGCTATCTGGTATTCTATAGTGCTGGAAGATTTGTATTGGAATTCTTCCGTGGTGATTTGGAACGAGGAAGTGTTGGTAATTTGACAACTTCTCAGTTTATCTCTATCTTCTTGTTCTTATTTGGACTTGGGATTATTATCGTACAGACATCTCGCTATAAAAAGCAGAAGGCAATAGAAGGAATTGGTAAAGCTAATATCTTAACAGATGGAACTGAAGATTTGAATGCGGAAGCTTTCAATGAAGATTCTAAATATGAAGAATCCGATTATGAAGAAGAGGAAGGCGAAGAAGAATTCGAAGCTGACGATTTTGAATCCAATGAATTTGAAGCAGATGACTCGGAAGAGGAATTTGAGTTGGAAGAGAATGAGGAAGAGGAATCAGAGGAAGAAGAATTTGAAGTAGTCGACTCTGAAGAATTTGAAGCGAATGAACATGAAATGAAAGAATATGAGTCAGAAGAGTATGATTCACAGGAAGCAAAAGTTGACGAGTTCGAATCCGATGAGGTGGAAGCCAAGGAGAAAGAAGAATAAAGTCAAAAAAGAATGATATGATAAGAACATATCGTTATGGAAGATAAGGTCTACGGAATAAGATATGAAAGTATCATCGCCGTAGACCTTATTATATTAAGTAAGAGTATTTTATTAATGAAGAATGTGCTAGATAGCGACTATGCTCGGATGATCTCCACTTTTTTAAGGAACTGATTCACCATGATTAGATAGGCTAAGGTTTGAGGTCCGGCCATAAGCTGACCATACCATGGCTTCCCATAATCGGAAGGTGTTTGTGTAAACTTTCTTAGTTTATGAATGTCAACAAATTCACGAAGTGGGGAAGAGCTGTCTTCAATAATTTCTGATAATTGTTGCCCAACCAATGCTTCATATCCAGGATCATATGTCTTTGGATATGGAGATTTTTTTCGCCATAAGATTTCTTCTGGAACAAGATCATTACAGGAATGTCGAAGGAGGCTTTTTTCGATGTCCCCTCTCTTTTTCATCTCCCATGGAACATTCCATAAGTATTCAACAATTCTAACATCAGCAAATGGAACACGCGCCTCTAAACCAACATACATACTGGTACGGTCCATACGATCTAACAGGGTTTGCATAAACCAACGAAGATTTAAGTAAGAAATTTCTCTTCTTCTTGCTTCTTCCTTGGTATCACTGTCAAGCTTAGGTGTCATTGAAACAGAAATTTCATAAGTATTCTTTACGTAGTCGTCCATCTGAAGATAATCAATAAACTCGTCAGATAGTAAGGACTTTCTGGCTGATAAATCACGTGCCCATGGGAAGGCATGTGTTTCAAAGGCTTCTTGACTATGAAACCAAGGATATCCACCAAAGATTTCATCCGCACATTCGCCTGTGAGCACCACCTTATCATATGGCTTTACGAGAGAACAAAAGTGGAGTAGGGAGGATTCAATATCAGCCATACATGGTAAATCTCTAGCTTCCACAGCATCCTGCAATCTAGCGGCCATCGTTACATTGTCGCATAATAAGAAGCGGTGGTTGGAATCTAGATATTGAACCACCTTTTTTACATAGGGAAGATCTCTGGATGGTTGAAATGCATTTGCTTTAAAGTACTCATCATTATTGACAAAATCAAAGGAGAACGTATCTAATTGTCGATTCTTCTTTTTTAGCTCTCTTGCACATACCGCAGATACAATACTAGAATCGATACCACCTGATAAAAAGGTACTGATTGGAACATCGCTTAGCATCTGTTTGCAGATTGCATCCTGTACTAGATACGAAGTTTTCTCAACCGTCTCCACATAACTGTCTTCATGCACCTTACTCGTCAATCTCCAGTAGGTTACATCTGCTATGTCACCATGTCGATAGGAGATCCAGTGACCAGGAAGTACCTCATTCACCTCCTCATACACACCACAACCAGGTGTTTTGGCAGGACCAAGTGAAAAAACTTCATTTAATCCTTTTTTTGAAATCCTTGCTGTGAATCCAGGGAATTCAAAGAGTCCTTTAATCTCCGAAGCAAAGATAAGAGTCTCTTCATGGTAAGTATAAAAAAGAGGCTTAACGCCAATAGGGTCTCGAAACAGATAGTATTGATCCTCAGCAACGTCTGCGATGGCATAAGCAAAGATACCATTTAATTGTTTTACAAATTCTGGACCGTAATAGATATATCCTAATAAGAGAACTTCAGTATCGCTGGTTGTTAAGAAGGTCATCCCATGTGCAATCAAATCCTCTTTTAATTCGTTCATATTATAGATTTCACCATTAAAGCAAACGACATAGGTACGACCATCGATGGTTCGTAGCATTGGTTGCTGCCCAGTGCTTAAATCGATGATGGAAAGGCGAGCATGTGCAAAACCCACATGTTCATTGAGATAGTTACCAGCCTCATCTGGTCCACGGTGGCGAAGCCTTTTTGACATGTTTTCTAATATTTTTTTATAAAAACTTTCTTTCTTAAGATATGTTTCATGAGCATTTACAAATCCTGAAATTCCACACATGAGACCTCCTGAAAAACGTAAATTCTAGATTAGAATATGTCATGGAGTGTGACTTTGTGATTACTGAGTGGCAATCTTTCAGACAGTTTCGTATTTGTTAATAAATTAACGACATTGGGTGGGAGATTTGGAAAATACTCTTAGAAAACATTGAGAAAAGTACTAGATTTTTGATAGCATGTAGGATATAATTAACACTGATATATTTAGTATTGTTATTTATTTAACATTATGGTATCTACATAAAAGTATAGGAGAGATTACATGTACAAGATAACAAAAAAAGTGGCTTTGGCCAATCATATCTATCTGATGGATATTGAAGCTCCTCGCGTTGCAAAAAGCTGTTACCCAGGACAATTTGTTATTGTAAAAATGGATGAAAAGGGTGAAAGAATACCACTTACCATCTGTGATTATGATAGAGTGGCTGGAACAGTAACGATTGTATTCCAAGCTGTAGGTACTTCGACTAAGAGGATGGAACAGTATGAAGTGGGAGAAGGCTTCCGCGATTTCACAGGTCCTTTGGGTTGTAAGTCTGAATTAGTGGATGAACCAATCGATGAGTTGAAACAGAAAAATATCCTGTTTGTAGCAGGTGGTGTCGGTACAGCTCCTGTATACCCTCAAGTGAAGTACATGAAGAGTCTTGGATGTGATGTAGATTGTATCATTGGTGCTAGAACTAAGGATTTAGTGATTCTAGAAGAAGAAATGAAACAGGTTGCTAAGAATACCTACGTTGCAACGGATGATGGTTCTTATGGTTTTCAAGGGAATGTAAATGATAAAATTAAAGACCTAGTTATTACACAAGGAAAGCATTATGATCTTGTCATTGCGATTGGACCATTAATTATGATGAAATTTGTATCCTTATTGACGAAGGAGCTTGGAATTAAAACAATTGTTAGTATGAATCCAATTATGGTAGATGGAACTGGAATGTGCGGAGCTTGTCGTTTGACTGTTGGGAATCAAATCAAATTCGCATGTGTGGATGGGCCTGAATTCGATGGACATTTGGTTAACTTCGATGAAGCTATGAAGAGACAACAGATGTATAAAACGGATGAAGGTAGAGCAATTCTTCAGGAAAGAGAAGGTGCAACCCACCATGGTGGCTGCGGAATATGCAATGACTAATTAAGGAGGATTTCAGATGGACGTATTAAAGCGAGTTCCAGTAAGAGAACAAGAACCAAGTATCAGAGCAAGAAACTTTGATGAGGTATGTCTTGGATATAATCAAGAAGAGGCAATGGAGGAAGCCCTTCGTTGTTTAAAGTGTAAGAATCCAAAGTGTCAGTTAGGATGTCCCGTGAACATTGACATTCCAGGTTTTATCAAGGAAGTACAAGAAGGTAATATTGAGCAAGCCTATCGTGTGATTAATACATATTCTGCGTTACCAGCAGTCTGTGGACGTGTCTGTCCGCAGGAAACTCAGTGCGAAGCAAAATGTATCCGTGGAATCAAAGGAGATCCTGTTTCCATTGGTAAATTAGAGCGTTTTGTGGCTGACTGGGCAAGAGAACATAACATAAAGCCAGAAAAACCGATTGAGCGTAAGGATAAGAAGGTTGCAGTCATTGGTTCTGGACCAGCGGGATTAACCTGTGCTGGAGATTTAGCAAGGTTAGGTTATGATGTAACCATCTTTGAAGCGTTGCATGAAGCCGGAGGAGTATTGGTATATGGTATTCCTGAGTTTCGTCTTCCAAAGCAAACCGTAGTTGCTACGGAGATTGAGAATGTAAAAGAATTAGGGGTTAAGATTGAAACCAATGTTGTTATTGGTAAATCAACAACCATTGATGAGCTCATCGAGGAAGAAGGCTTTGAAGCAGTATTCATTGGTTCCGGAGCTGGCCTACCTAAATTTATGGGGATTCCAGGAGAGAATGCCAATGGTGTATTTTCTGCGAATGAATATTTAACAAGAAATAATTTAATGAAAGCATTTATGCCAGAATATGATACCCCAATAGTAGCTGGGAAGAAGGTAGCAGTCGTTGGTGGTGGCAATGTTGCTATGGATGCTGCAAGAACAGCTCTTCGTCTGGGAGCTGAGGTTCACATCGTATATCGCCGTAGTGAGGCTGAATTGCCAGCGAGAGTTGAAGAGGTTCATCATGCAAAAGAAGAAGGAATCATTTTTGAATTATTGACCAATCCGAAAGAAATTCTTGTGGATGAAAAAGATTGGGTCAAAGGAATGCGTTGTGTAAGAATGGCGTTAGGAGAACCAGATGCTTCGGGAAGAAGAAGTCCTATTGAGGTGGAAGGTTCTGATTTTGTACTTGATGTTGATACTGTAATTATGTCTCTTGGAACAAGCCCTAATCCTTTAATTTCATCTACTACGAGAGGACTTGAGATCAATAAGCATAAATGCATCATTGCAAGAGAAGAAGATGGACTGACTACAAAAGATGGTGTATATGCAGGTGGTGATGCAGTAACAGGAGCAGCGACAGTAATTCTCGCAATGGGTGCTGGTAAAGCAGCAGCCAAAGGAATTGATGAATATTTATCCAATAAAATGTCATTATAAACGATATATTGAATTACTTTGGTGATACAAATCAAAATTTAGTGATTTGTATCACTTTTTGTTGAAAGAATATACAAAACATGGTAATATGGTTGTAGTAAATAATATAAGACTAAGGGACTAGGTTGGTTCAAAAAGATTACGATTCATAATGTTATCTATTTTAAAGTATATATTTGACAATATTGAGGGATTGACTCAGATATAAACAAGGTATGTAATCGATAAAAAGAGAGGTTTCCAAATGTGGGATAACAACAGTATTTTATGGATTCTTTATGGTACCATTGTTGTACTATTTGCCTTATTTGTTATTATGCTGGTTAATATACGAAAGAGAACAAAGGCGGAGAAAGCTGCAGTAGCGGTGGGACAAAAGTTAAAGGAAAGTTATGCAGAGCTTGAGAGAGCTTATGAAGAGGTATCAGCAACAAAAAATGAACTAGATATCAAATACTCACAATTAAAAAAGAGTCAAGATAAAGTGAAACGAATTGCATATTCGGATCACCTTACTGGGATACCAAATCGCGTGGCATTTTCAGAAATGCTAGATCATGTGATGGCAACTCTTCGACAGGAAGAATTGGTTGCATTGATCGATTTAGACATTGACAATTTTAAGGATATTAATGATTCCCTTGGACATACGTTTGGAGATGAGATGTTACTTGACGTAACACTTCGTTTGAAAGAAGCACTGGATGAAGGCGATTTCATCGCTCGAATCGGTGGTGATGAATTCGCTGTCTTATTACAGAATATTAAAGATGAAAGCGAAATCAATGATAAAGTAGAAAAGATTCGGGCAAAATTAAAAGAGCCGATCATCATTGCTGCCAAAGAGTTTTTTATCACTGTGAGTATTGGCCTTGCATTGGCACCCAAGGATGGCAAGACAACTCAGAATCTAATGAAAAATGTCAATTCTGCAATGTATGTTGCAAAGGAACGAGGGAAAAATACATACTGCTATTTTGACAATTCGATCAATCAAAAACTATTAGAAAAGTTAGAATTGCAATCCGAATTGCGTAAAGCAATTGAAAATAACCAATTTTGTGTATACTATCAAGCGCAGGTTGATTTAGATAAGGGGAATATCGTTGGATTTGAAGCTTTAGCACGATGGAAGCATCCAAGCAAGGGTATTATTTCACCAGCCTCTTTTATTCCATTAGCAGAAGAGAATGGTATGATTGTTGAGATTGGTAAAAAGATGCTAAAAGAGGCATGCTTACAGTTAAAGGAATGGGAAATCAACGGTTATACTGACCTGACAATGGCAGTGAATTTTTCTGCAAGGCAGTTTAAGGATCATAGTTTCTTAGATATGGTATATGAAATCATTGAGGAAACACAAGTTGATCCATCCCGTCTGGAATTTGAAATCACGGAGTCGGTAGCATTAGAGGACTTAGAATTTACAATTGAGACGATCAATCGATTAAAGGAAATTGGGATCACCTTTGCTTTGGATGATTTTGGAACAGGATATTCCTCTTTAAATTATCTAAAGAGACTTCCAGTCAATAATCTTAAAATTGATAAGAGTTTTCTTGATACCATCTTAGATAGTAACAACGATCAAAAAATTGTTCATACCATGATTAATCTGGCTCGCAATTTACAAATCAAAGTAATTGCGGAAGGAGTTGAACTATCAGAGCAAGAGCAATTCTTAAAAACCGTGAATTGTGACAAGGCGCAAGGCTATTATTATAGTCGCCCAATTCCACAGGAACAAGCTTATGAATTACTACAATCTTATTCTTAATAGGAGTTATTATGAAGTATCATAGAACAGAACAGAATAGTATTAGTATTTTCCTTGTAATATCGATTATACTTTATTTTTCTTTCATGTTCTGTGATATCTTTTATAATACACCATTGTTATCCAATTGCATAAAATTTATTGGAATCCTTTTTTGCTTTCTGATGTTACTCCTCTTAAAGATGTTTCATCCAACGGATAAGGATTACCTTATATTATTATTGGCGTTTGCATTTACAGTAACTGCAGATGCTTTTTTGCTGTTTACGAATCACTTCTTCTATGGTGTACTTAGCTTTATCGTGGTTCAGCTATTGTATCTGTACCGAATCCATACTATGGATGCGACAGTAAAGGTTTCTCATCTTCTAGTACGTATACTTGTTACAGGTATTGCTATCGGTGTCATGGTCTTATCTAGAGTTCCTGTGGACTCCTTATTAGTTGTGGTTACCTTTTACTTTCTTAATTTTATAGGTAATCTTATATTGTTGGGGCGCTTAGTGATAAAAGTAAGACAACAAAGGATGGTTGGAGATGCTGGAAATGCAGAGAATGTTGAGAGATTAGTAAAATCAGAGAAATCAACAAAAGTTCAGAATATAAGGAATAGTGTGAGTGTAGAAAATAGTGCAAATAGCGAGAGCAGGGTTCAACTTGTTCAGTTTTTGATAGGTATGATTCTATTCTTTCTTTGTGATCTCTGTGTTGGCTTTTACAATATGTCTTACTATATTGAGTTTCAAAGCCCAATCGCAATGATTCTTGAGAAAATCTCTGTATTGGGAATGTGGGGCTTTTATTATCCTGGTCAAATACTTATTGCATTAAGCACAAAAAGGGACTAAGTTTTTCTACATGCTGGGCGAGGGTTGGTTGTTGTATTTTAAGTATATGTCTGCTACAATGTAGCTACTGAGTGGTACAGGTAGTCTTGGGATAAGGTATTGACTTCTTTGTTCTATTGGATCTACTCCTTAGTAATAGCGGATCGATTACGTAGTTTAATCGAATCAACTTCAACTTCTTAGTTCAATCATATCACCTTCTTTGTTCTATTGTATCTAATCTTTAGTTCTATTGTATCTAATCTTTTGTTCTTTTCCATCTACTTCTTTTCTACATCGTATCTATTACTCTGTTATATTCTATTTAGCCCTTTCTTCCATATTAACGTGTCTTTATTCTTTAACCTCTTATTCTCAAAAGGATATATTAGGATGTTATAGCTTCTTTTAAGCTTTTCTAAATAATTTGATTCTAGGTTTCTCATAAGGATTATGATCATCTATTGTTTTTCTAACACCATTTAGGATTTTTCGAAATAACCTTAGAAATGTTAAATAAGCCCAGTGAAGCAAATAACCTTTCGAAAGTTAAGACGTTTCTAACAATTCTTTTTAAAAGTTTCATTCTTATCATTTTGGGTTCCATTAGTTTCACTTTTATCTTCTATATTTTCATTCTTTTTTATTCTATTTTATCAAAGGACATGTCGTCCACATCATGAAGGAGGTTCTATGACAACATTACCACAGGCTTATGAGGATTTTATGATTACGGTGAAACAAGAAATTCTCAACTACTTAGGAGACGATTATCATATCGAATTTAAGCACATTATTAAGAATAATGGGATTATTCTAGATGGTATTTTGATACGCAATGAGGAGGAACGGGTTTGCCCAACCATTTATCTGAATCCATATTATGATAAATACTGCAAGGGAACAAGCTTACGTGAAGTGGTGGAGGAAATCCTCAGTGCATATGAGGGTTCTTGTGATGAGTCCAGAGAATTAGAGTTAAATTTTAAATATGACTTTGAAGAAATGAAAGAGCTTATCACCTTTCGACTTGTAAACTATGAAAAAAATCATCTGTTATTAACTACCGTGCCACATCTTCGATTGTTTGATCTTGCAATCACCTTTCATTGCATCATAAGAATGGACGGGGATGGAATTGGAAGTGTTCGTATCACCAATGAGCATTGCAAAAACTGGAAGGTTGAGAAAAAAGAGTTATTTGAGCTTGCGATGGTTAATACACAGCGTTTGTTCCCAGCAGTATTGCGGCCTATGGAGGAAGTGGTATTTGATTTGATTGGACAACAGGAGATGTTAGAGATGGATCAGGAGGAATTGCATGGGGCTTCCAATATGTATGTTTTAACAAATGAAAAAGGGATCAATGGAGCTTCTTGTATTCTCTATCCGAATATACTAAAAGATTTTCATAAACGACTCGGTATGGATTATTTTATACTTCCTTCCAGCATTCATGAAGTAATTCTTGTTCCAGAAAATCGTTCGAGGAATGAAGAGTCACGAGTTTCGTTAGAACAGCTTGAGAACATGGTACGAGAAATCAATGAAACACAAGTGGCAACCGAAGATGTTTTATCCAATCGTGTATATTCCTATCCACTAATTCAGGATAAATTAGAATAAAATTCCTTAGGAATGAATAAAGAGACGGTATTAGCATAAATGCTGAATCTATCGTCTCTTAATGTCGTATTCTTATAGAACTCTTTCTTCTTACTGAGGGTTAACTTACTGAGGGTTAACTTACTGAGGGTTAACTTATTGACGGTTATCTTAGTTTTCCTTTTCGTCTTCTTCTTGTACTGAGCTTTGAGAAGTATTTAAGGATTTCTTTAAATTCAATATAAATTCTTTCAGGTCGCTATCAGCAGCTTGAGCAGCCTCTAATTCTTTATTAACAGAGGTGATCAAGTCTTTTACATCCTCTGACTCAGTGTAACTGTCTAATAGTTTGGCTTCCTCTTGCGTCAAATCGCCAAAGGAAAGCAGATACTTGTCATTTTGTGTTGTAACATATAAGCGATCTACACTTGGAGCAGGGGTATCAATTGTAGTAATCTTCATTCCATAGGTGGCATAGACAACATAATCGCCTTCTTTCACACCTGGTTTGGTATAAATTATGATATCTTCATAGCCTTCAATATATTCCTGCACCTTACTAATGATTTCGATATTAATACCAGAGGCTTCTGTCATGATTGAGGTTAAAGTTTCTTCATCTGTTTCAAGCTTCGCTTTATAATAGGTTTTAATTAATTCATTCAAATTGGTATCTGTATTCAGTTTTAACAGAGTTGGATCTTCTGGTATCGGTGTTACAGTTGGTGTAGAAGTAGGTTCTATGGAAGGAGTTGTACTAGAATCAGGAGTGACAGTAAGTATCACATTTTTTGAGCCAGCAGCAACGCTTGGATCTACTGAGGGAAGTTGAAATGAGATTGTGAGCATTCCAATACCCATAATCCACATCGTGATTAACACTAACATTTTTTGATGTTTACGACTCATTGAAGGTTCCTCTTTCCAACATAGTTATGGCTTAATCATACCTTATTTTGGTAGAAGATTCAAGTAGGAAAAGCCCAAAGAACATCGAGTTTCATGTAACTAGACATAAACTTCGAAGTTACGACATATTAATTGCACTAAAAATTTCATTATGTATAAAATGATACGTGATTTATAACAAAACGACATTGATAAATAGAAAAAAGGTACTTATTAAGTACCTCCGGATCAATGCATCTGATAGGATTCGAACCTACGGCCACCAGTGTCGGAGACTGGCACTCTATCCCCTGAGTTACAGATGCGAAATTTAATAGTATGTTCTGATACCGTATCAAGGATATCAATTGTACGTTTATAGTCAGAATATCTTGTTATGAGTTTATAACCTTGATATCTAATGGGAAGGACCTTATCCCAAATTGGACACCAATTATTATACAAAGGAATCCCATAATTGTAAATAGTACATTCAAATAAAATTTAAGTGTTGGGATGGTAAAGAGTAGGGGATAATGTTATAATGTAGAATAGTAAGGATTTGAGTGGGAAAGCAGTAGGAAAGGATAAATTTATGGCGAAGGTAACAAAAAGGATGTTTGACTCAGAAGAAAAACGAGATCAAGCAGTCCGTATTAATAAATTTTTAAGTGATTCTGGGGTATGTTCTCGTAGAGAAGCTGATACCTATGTGGAACAAGGAAAAGTACTAATTGATGGAGAGGTTGCTGTGATGGGAAGTAAGGTGCTTCCAAATCAGAGCGTTGTTTTTTGTGGGAAAGAAATTAAACGAGATGAAAAAATGGTCTTAATTGCACTGAATAAGCCCCAAGGAATCGTATGTACAACGGATCAGAGAGAACCAGACAATATTATTGATTTCCTAAAGTATGGGAAGCGCATTTACCCAATCGGTCGTTTGGATAAGGATTCAGAAGGTTTAATTCTATTAACCAACAATGGAGATATCGTAAATAAAATTTTACGTGCAGGTAATAATCATGAGAAGGAATACATCGTTACGGTCAATAAGCCTTTGACGGCTGAATTTCTCAAAGGAATGTCTAAAGGTGTGCCAATTCTTGATACGGTGACCAGACCATGTACGATCGAAGCAATCAATAAGACAACATTTCGTATTATTTTGACACAGGGCCTAAATCGTCAGATTCGTCGCATGTGTGAATACTTTGACTATAAGGTAATTAAATTACAAAGAATTCGTATCATGAACATTCAACTTGGTAGACTCTCGCTTGGTGGCTACCGTAACCTAACAGATCGAGAGCTTGAAACCTTGCGTGATTTAATCGAAGATTCCATGAGTCATCCGATTCCTCTAGAACAGGATGATGAGATGGTTGATGTTAGAGTATCTGCAAAAAATATTAGTTATAAAAATACTCATACAGCAGCATATAAGAAGAAACAGTACAAGGATAAAAATTTCGCAAAGGACAAGCAAGAGCATCCAAAAGCGGTCCATTCCAATAAGAATAAAAAATCTGAGCAGCCAGGGAAATTAAATCACAAAAGTAAGGAAGATTACGGGAAA
>JAEZKD010000045.1 GCA_023415655.1 Bacillota bacterium
CTTCGAGAGATTTCCTTTTTGGAGTATGAGATTCAGGAGATAGAAGGTGCCAAACTAAAGCCTGGGGAAGATGAAGCCTTAGCTGCAGAATATAAGAGACTTTCTAATGCTAACACTATTTCTGAGAGTCTGAGCGGCATGTATGAGATTTCTTCAGAAGGTAACGATAGTATTAGTGACAATATTAGTCGTTGTATTCGAATGATATCTAAGGTTGTTGAATTTGATGAGAAATTAGAAGGTTATTTTAAGCAATTAACTGATATCGATAATCTTATGAATGATTTTAATAGAGAAATACAGGACTATTTGTCTGACTTCGATTTTGATAGTCAGGTGTTTATGCAGATCGAGGATCGTCTTAATTTAATTAATAATTTAAAAGCAAAATATGGTAATTCCATAGATGATATTTTAAGCTATCTTGATAATAATAAGAATAAGTTGAATAAGTATATTGCATATGACGAGTATCAAGATCAGTTAAAAGCAGAAAAGAAGAGTTTAGAGGAAAGCTTAGAGAGAATCAGTTTAGAGATATCAAAGCATCGTAAAGGTTACGGGAAAGAATTAGAAGAAAAGATAACAGAAGCTTTAAAAGAATTGAATTTTATGAACGTGCAATTCTCTATTTCAATTAATAGAATGGATCGTTATACAGAATCTGGATTTGATGACGTAGAATTTATGATTTCTACTAACTTAGGGGAAGATGTAAAACCACTCTCTAAAGTGGCTTCTGGTGGTGAACTTTCCCGTGTTATGCTAGCTATCAAATCAGTACTTGCGGATCAGGATTTTGTGAACACATTAATTTTTGATGAAATTGATGTTGGTATTAGTGGACGTACAGCACAAAAGGTTAGTGAACGTATGGCAGTTATTTCAAGAAAGCATCAAGTGCTTTGTATAACACATCTGCCTCAGATTGCAGCAATGGCGGACCATCATTATATTATTGAAAAGAAAGAGGACAATATTAGAACTACAACAACTATAGGAATGTTAGATGAAAAGGAATCTGTTGAAGAATTGGCAAGAATGCTTGGTGGTGCTTTAATTACAGAGAATGTTCGTAATAACGCTAAGGAAATGAAGGAATTGGCAGCTAAAACTAAATGTTACTAGTTTATTAGATACTTATATACACATACTATTCTTGGGATGCAAAAGCATCCCTTTTGTTTACTCATTTTCAGAGAAAATCAAGTAAATAAAAAGATTTTTATATGTTTAAAGAGTTTTTACACTACCACTAAACGTCCTAAAATGGATATTATTTGCAAAAAAGTTATACAGGAGTGTATAACTACCTACTTATTGATACAAGATTAATATAATGCAAAGGAAATGGAGTGGAAGAATGAAAAGAAGAGCCGTGTATAGGAATTGCTTAATCGTGGCATTTGTGATTAGTTTTGCTGCCCTTATATGTATGTTTTACTTTTTCGTCGATAAACAGGTGCCAGATAATATCAATTTATTTATCCATGACAAGGAAAAGTTTGATTTTGCATTGCCAATAGCTGCAGAAGCCGAAGTAGATGACGGCATCTCAGTGGTAAGCATCAATAAGAAAAATAAGGTTGATTCAGACAAAATTAATTTTGATTTTAATGAGCCATTTACAATGGAGAGTAATCAATTAGGAAAGTATAAGGTTGCATTAAAACTATTTGGAATATTTGATTATAAAACAATCACCGTAAATGTGATCAATGAACAATCAGTGTATCCATCAGGAGCACCTATTGGAGTTTATATTGAATCAGATGGAGTTATGGTTTTAGGTACTAGCACGATAGTAGGGGAAGATGGAAAGGAATATAATCCTGCTCAAAATGTATTAAAATCAGGAGATTATATTACCAGCATGAATGGGACAAAAGTTAAGGATAAGGAAGAATTTATAAAACGCATTCAGCAATGCGGTACAAATCCGATTAAGCTAACGGTTCGTAGATCAGAAGGAAGTATAGAAGTTAGTGTAACAGCTGTAAAGAGTTCAGATGGAGATTATAAAATTGGTACTTGGGTCAGAGATGATACACAAGGAATTGGAACGTTAACTTATGTTACAGATGATGGAAAATTTGGGGCACTAGGTCATGGAATTACTGACGTTGATACAAATCAACTGATGGAAATTCAAACAGGGATATTATATAATGCAAAGGTATTAGATATTGTACCAGGGGAAGATGGTACTCCAGGTGAAGTTGTTGGAATGATTAAGACTGGTACCGGTAATGATATTGGAATAATCAAACAAAATACAACACAGGGAATCTTTGGAACTATAAATCAAAATAACTTTTCAATAAATTCATGTAAAAGTTACCCAGTAGGATTAAAACAAGACATTCATTTAGGGGAAGCATCCATTCTATGCTCTGTCGAAGGAGTAGTAAAAGAGTATAAAATAGAAATAGAAAAGATATTGATGAACAATACAAAGAAAAACAAAGGTCTTGTGCTGAAAATTACAGATAAAAATCTTCTTGCAATTACAAATGGTATCGTTCAGGGGATGAGTGGTAGCCCGATTTTGCAGGATGGCAAGATTATCGGAGCAGTAACCCATGTTTTTATACAAGACTCAACAAAAGGATATGGCACATTTATTGAGAATATGCTACAGACAGGTGAGTAGAACTGTATTTTACGGTTGATAAAAACAAAAATAAAAAGATGCTGTCGTAATCTGCGAAAAATAACAATTGATTAATTAGGATGATTTAAGTATTATATAAATATGGCAAATATTTACAAATAAAAATTATGAAAGAATCTTTTTCTTCAAATACGTAAATATTTCTGTGTAAATACCCTTAATCATCGATAAGAACAGAATGATGTTTATGTATATGAAATTCTCGGTTATTTTACATTTGATTTAGTTATACCAAGGAAAGTTCAAAAAATTAACAATTTTTGCTATTTTTCATTGACTAAAATTGAAAATCCTTGTATAATTCAAATGTAAGAGCTTAGTATTAAGTGATAGTAACCAATTTAACATTTCATATGCATAAACTATTATTATGTTGCATCTGAGGAGAGGGAAATAATATAACGGGAGGAATTCTGATGGCAAAAATCAATGTTGCAATTGTCGATGACAACGAAAGAATGGTTAATTTATTATCTGATATAATGAAGGAGGACAAGGATATTGAAGTTGTGGGAACTGCTGGTAACGGTATTGACGCACTTTCAATTATAAAGGAAAAGTCCCCTGATATTGTATTACTAGATTTAATTATGCCAAAGCTAGATGGTTTGGGCGTGATGGAAAAAGTTCGCAACAGTAGCGATTACAAGAAGGCTCCAGCATTTATCGTTATAACTGCTATTGGCCAAGAAGGTGTAACAGAGAATGCATTTGAATTGGGAGCTAACTATTACATAATGAAGCCTTTTGATAATGACATGATTCTTACAAGAATCAAACAAATTAAAGGTGTGTTACATAACAAATTGGTTGAGCCTTTGAAAGCAACTTCATTTGAAAACAAACAGCAATACATGGAACGTAACCTGGAATCAGATGTAACTAATATTATTCATGAGATTGGTGTACCAGCTCACATTAAAGGCTATCAATATTTACGTGATGCTATTATGATGTCTGTTAATGATACAGAGATGCTAAATTCTATCACTAAATTATTATATCCATCCATTGCTAAGAGACATAAGACGACTCCAAGTAGAGTTGAGAGAGCAATTCGTCATGCTATCGAAGTAGCTTGGTCTCGTGGAAAGATGGATACAATAGATGATTTATTTGGATATACAGTTAATAATGGAAAGGGTAAACCTACTAATTCTGAATTCGTTGCTTTAATAGCTGATAAGATTCGCCTTGAATATAAAATGAGAGGATGATTGATTTTAGTATTCAGTTGTTTTATAATAGTATAGGCAACGTTAAGTAAGACTTAGGTTAAACTTATGCTAAGTAATACTAAAGATCGCAGATAATTCTGAGTATCTTGATTGCCAAGATACTCAGGATTTGTTGTTATTAGGCCTAAAATGTAAGTACAGTAATGGTAAACATACATTTTAACTTTTAACAACAATATCTTCGACAAGTGAGTGAATGCCAAACGTATTATATTTTCAGGAGGTTACTTGATGAAAAAGGTTTTGTTTATTGCATCAGAATGTGTACCATTTATCAAAACAGGTGGGTTAGCTGATGTTGTTGGTTCTTTGCCAAAGTACTTTAATAAAGAGGAATATGATGTTCGTGTTATGCTTCCTAAGTATTTGGCAATTCCACAAGAATATTCAGAAAAAATGGTATACAAAACACATTTTACTATGAATTTGTCCTGGAGGAATCAGTACGTAGGCATATTTGAAATGGTGTATGAGGGCATTACTTTTTATTTCATTGATAATGAATACTATTTTGCAGGCCCTAATCCGTATAATGACATCCATATCGATATAGAACGATTTGCGTACTTTTGTAAAGCGTCTTTATCCGCTTTACCACAAATTCCATTCCAGCCTGATATCATTCATTGCCATGACTGGCAAACAGGTCTTGTTCCAGTATATCTGAAGGATTCCTTCTGTCACGATCTATTCTACAGAGAGATGAAGACAATCATGACGATACACAATCTTAAGTTCCAAGGCATCTGGGACATGAAAACGATTCAGAATATAACTGGTTTACCAGATTACTTATTTGCTCCAGATAAATTAGAAGCTTATGGAGATGCAAATTATCTAAAAGGTGGTTTGGTGTATGCAGATATCATTACAACTGTAAGTGATACATATGCAGAAGAAATAAAAACACCATTTTATGGTGAGGGACTGGATGGTTTAATACGTGCTAGAAGTAATTCCTTAAGAGGTATTGTAAACGGCTTGGATTATAATGAATACAATCCAGAAACAGATCCATTAATTGTAAAGAACTACAATGCAGTTAACTTCCGTAAGGAAAAGATTAAGAATAAGAGAGCTTTACAAGAAGAACTTGGACTTGCCAGAAATGATAAGACCTTTATGATTGGTATTGTTTCTCGATTAACAGATCAAAAGGGACTTGATTTGATTGATTATATGATTGAAGAGATTTGTACAGAGGATGTTCAATTAGTAGTGTTAGGTACTGGTAATCCTAAATATGAGAACTTATTTAGACATTATGCTTGGAAATATAAAGACCGCGTTTCAGCAAATATCTACTATAGTAATGAAAGAAGTCACCGTATTTACGCTGCCTGCGATGCATTTTTAATGCCATCTCTCTTTGAGCCATGTGGGCTAAGTCAGTTGATGAGTCTTCGTTACGGAACAGTTCCTATTGTTAGGGAAACAGGTGGTCTTCGTGATACTGTAATTCCTTATAATGAATATGAGAGTACTGGAACAGGATTCTCGTTCTCTAACTATAATGCACACGAGATGTTAAATACAATTCGTTATGCAAAATACATCTATTATACGAAAAAGAGAGAATGGAACAAGCTGATAGACCGTGGTATGGCTATGGACTTTTC
>JAEZKD010000198.1 GCA_023415655.1 Bacillota bacterium
AAATTAAAGGAGGAGTAACGATGAAAACTATCCGATATGAAACAAGAGGGAATGGAATAGAAGTAGAAGAATTAAAAAAGTACTTAGGAGAGGAAGTGACTCTTCATGGTAGTATTTATAAGATACGCAAAATGAGTGGATTTGCATTTGTTTTGGTACGAACCAAACGTGATGTCATTCAGTGTGTATACGCAAAGGAATTCTCACGATTTGCAATTGAAGAGCTGAAGGAAGAAATGTGTGTGAATACAACTGCGACAGTGGTTGCAGACGAGCGGTCTAGAACAGGATATGAGCTTCATTTACGTCAAATTGAGGTGATATCAGAGCCCGTAGAAACACCAAAGCTTGTGATTCATAACAAAATGGTGGATACCTCGATTGAGAATCTGTTAAATTATCGACCACTGACATTACGAAACGAGAGGGAACGAGCAATCTTTAAGCTGCAGGAGGGAATTGTACGAGGCTTTCGTTTGTTTTTACAGGAGCATAGCTTTACCGAAATTCATAGTCCTAAAATTGTACAGGCTGGAGCAGAGGGGGGAGCCAATATTTTTACATTGGACTATTTTGGATCGGTCGCTTATCTTGCACAGAGTCCACAATTTTATAAGCAAATGATGGTTGGAGTGTTTGAACGCGTCTATGAGATTGCTCCAGTTTTTCGCGCAGAAAAGCATGATACCTCAAGGCACCTGAATGAATATACTAGTGTTGACTTTGAGATGGGGTATATTCAAAGCTTTGAAGAATTGATGCAGATGGAAACTGGGATGCTACAATCGGCAATCAACTTACTTACTTCAGAGTATTCAAAAGAATTAGAGCTTCTTAAGGTTGTACTTCCTAGCATAGATCGAATACCTGCAATGAAGTTTATCGAAGCAAAGGAGCTTGTAGCTGAAGAATTCCACAGACCAATTAAAGATTATGAAGATTTTGAGCCGGAAGAAGAAAAGCTACTTTCAAAGGTAATTTTAAAGAAGACTGGAAGTGAATTCATCTTTGTAACTCATTATCCAAGTAAGAAACGTCCATTTTATGCAATGGAGGATCCAAACAATCACGAAGAAACATTAAGCTTTGACTTAATTTTTCGTGGTCTTGAAATCACAACTGGTGGACAAAGAATTCATAATTATGAAGAGCAGGTAGCTAAGATGAAACAGCGTGGCATGAAGCTAGAACAATTTGATAGCTATCTGATGATGCATAAGTATGGTATGCCACCGCACGGTGGATTAGGACTAGGATTAGAACGTTTTACAGCAAAACTACTTGGGTTTGAGAATGTACGTTATGCGACTTTATTTCCTCGCGATCAGAATCGTTTGATCCCATAAGGGTAGAAGAAGGTAATCCCGTCCGTTTGCCTATCGATTACTCGAACTTAAGTGAAGTATATAGAAAACAAAAAAACACATAAACAATCGTTTATGTGTTTTTTAATAATAAGCAGCTCGTAGGGGAATCGAACCCCTGTTTCCGCCGTGAGAGGGCGGCGTCTTAACCGCTTGACCAACGAGCCTTGGAACATTTATTAATATACACTATGTCAAAAGAAAATGCAAGTACTTTTTTCACTCTTTTTTGTATTTTTTTAATTGTATGTACTTTTTATGGGTATAATATACAATTTAAGCTTTCAATGGAGAGGATATCTTTCGTATCATGGATGGAATACATAGCTTCCAAGGTATCAAAAATTGTCGGTTTGTGAGTCTAAAAAATCAAAAACTTACCGTTGTTCTATTTACATTATTTACCATATCAGTTATACTAAATAACGTATGAAAGGAGAAAAACCATGCTGAAAATCTATATTTGCCCAAAATGCTACAACGTCAGAATGGTATCTAAAAAACCTAACGCTATTTGCCTTCACTGTGACGAGGAACTAAAGCAGTGTGATATTACCTATGATAAATACACCGAATTGGATGATGACGAAAGGCAAGAGTACATTGAACTTTGGAAACAAAAATCGGTTTTGGAATGTAATTAACCAAAATAGCAATTAGGTATGACATACAAAGGTATTTATCGACTCATTTTATTGACAAATAGGCAAGAACTACTTATAATAATCTTTTAGTGTGAGATAGTAAATTTCATGTTTCAAGGAATTGATTGATTCCATGAAATTGATATTAGATTTAAAGTGATTATTAGGAGGATGAGCGGTGAAAGCTTACGGCGTGAATGAATTAAGAAAAATGTTTTTAGATTTCTTTGAAAGTAAGGGACATCTAAAGATGAACAGTTTTTCATTAGTACCACATGGTGATAAGAGTTTATTGTTAATTAATTCAGGAATGGCACCTTTAAAGCCATATTTTACAGGACAGGAGATTCCACCAAGACGACGTGTTACCACTTGTCAGAAGTGTATTCGTACTGGCGATATAGAGAATATTGGAAAGACTGCAAGACATGGTACCTTTTTTGAGATGCTTGGTAACTTCTCATTTGGTGATTACTTTAAACATGAAGCTATTGCATGGTCTTGGGAGTTTTTAACTGAGGTAGTTGGATTAGATGCGAATCGTCTTTATCCATCCATCTATTTAGATGATGAAGAAGCATTTGAGATTTGGAACAAAGAGGTTGGTATTCCAGCAGATCGTATTTTCCGTTTTGGAAAGGCTGATAATTTCTGGGAGCACGGTGCTGGCCCTTGTGGTCCATGTTCTGAAATCTATTATGACCGTGGAGAAAAGTATGGTTGTGGTAAACCAAGTTGTACGGTAGGTTGTGATTGCGATCGTTATATCGAGGTTTGGAACAATGTATTTACTCAGTTTAATGGGGATGGCGAAGGCAATTATACAGAACTTGAGAATAAGAACATTGATACCGGTATGGGACTTGAACGTCTTGCAGTGGTTGTTCAGGATGTAGATTCTTTATTTGACGTAGATACGGTAAAGGCAATTCGTGATAAGGTATGTCAGGTTGCGAATGTAACCTATAAGACAGATCCTAAGGTGGATATGTCGGTTCGTTTGATTACGGATCATATTCGTTCGGTAACATTTATGACTTCAGATGGTATTATTCCATCCAACGAAGGTAGAGGATATGTACTTCGTAGATTGTTAAGAAGAGCTGCTCGCCATGGAAGATTACTTGGAATTCAAGGTAAATTCCTTGCTGAATTAAGTAAGACCGTAATTGCAGAGTCTAAGGATGGGTATCCAGAATTAGAAGAAAAGAAGGATTACATCTTAAAGGTATTAACAATTGAAGAAGAAAAGTTCAATAAGACAATCGATCAAGGACTTTCCATCCTAGCAGATATGGAAGAAGCTCTTGTGAAGGAAGGTAAGAAGATATTAAGTGGTGAGGATGCATTTAAGTTATATGATACTTATGGATTCCCAATTGACTTAACAAGAGAAATTCTGGAAGAAAAAGGATTCACAATTGATGAAGAGGGCTTTAAAAAAGCAATGCAGGTGCAGAGAGAGACTGCTCGTAATGCTCGTGCTGTAACGAATTATATGGGTGCAGATGCTTCTGTATATGATGAAATCGACCCAGCAATTACCTCTGAATTCGTAGGCTATGATAGAACTTCCCATACTTCTAAGATTAGCGTTATAACAACCGAAACAGAGCTTACCGATGAAATCGTGGGTGGACAGGCTGCTACGATCATTGTAGATGAGACTCCTTTCTATCCAACCATGGGTGGTCAGGCAGCAGATACAGGTGTGATTACCAAAGATGGTGCAACCTTTGAAGTAGAAGATACCATAAAGTTAAAAGGTGGTAAGATTGGTCATGTTGGAACTGTGGTTGAAGGAAGCTTTGCAGTTGGTGATACAGTTACCTTAACCATTGATGAGGAACAAAGAAAAGATACTGGTAAGAATCACAGTGCAACTCACTTACTTCAAAAGGCTCTTCGTACGGTCTTAGGTTCTCACGTAGAACAGGCTGGTTCTTTAGTAACAGCAAATCATTTACGTTTTGACTTTACTCACTTTTCTGCAATGACCAAAGAGGAAATTGCAAAGGTGGAAGCAATTGTTAATGAGGAGATTGCAAAGAATCTTCCTGTAGTAACAGATATGATGTCCATTGAAGAAGCGAAGAAGAGCGGTGCTATGGCATTGTTTGGAGAAAAGTACGGTGAAAGTGTACGTGTGGTTAGCATGGGTGACTTTAGTAAGGAGCTTTGTGGTGGTACTCACGTAGCTAATACCGGAGTGATTTCTGTATTTAAGATTTTATCTGAGGCTGGTATTGCAGCTGGTGTACGTCGTATTGAAGCAATTACAGGTAATGCTGTATTTGAGTATTATAAAAATATTGAAGAAGAATTAGTGATGGCTGCAAAAGCTGCCAAATCAGACACTGCAGGCCTTGTAAAGAAGATTGAAGCACTTTATGAGGAATTAAAAGCAACTCAATCTGAGAATGAGAAATTAAAAGCTAAGCTTGCGAATAATTCCTTAGGTGATGTTATGAACCAGGTAGTAGAAGTAAAGGGAGTGAAAGTCCTAGCTGCTAAGGTTCCTGATGTTGATATGAATGGTCTTAGAAATCTTGGAGATCAGCTCAAGGAGAAATTAGGAGAAGGTGTCATTTTATTGGCTTCTGCAACAGAGGGTAAGGTTAATTTGATCACGATGGCTACTGACGAAGCAATGGCAAAGGGCGCTCATGCTGGTAACTTAATTAAAGAGGTTGCAGCTGTTGTAGGCGGTGGCGGTGGCGGTCGTCCAAACATGGCTCAGGCTGGTGGTAAAAATCCTGCAGGCATCGATGAAGCAATTAAGAAGGCAGTTTTAGTAGTAGAAACTCAAATAAAGTAAAAAGTTTTGGTTTTTTTTGAATAACTAGCAAAAAAGTATTGACAATTTTCTTATCAGTCTGTATAATCTTTTTAGTGCTATTCAAAAAATACCCAAACAGTTGTAAAAGCACAATTCATAACTGGAGGGAGGTTAGGTGTGAGTCTATGTCAAATGTAATCGTAAAAGAGAACGAATCCTTAGACAGCGCTCTCCGCAGATTCAAGAGAAATTGCGCGAAGGCCGGAATCCAGCAGGAGATTCGTAAAAGAGAACATTACGAGAAACCAAGCGTAAAGCGTAAGAAAAAGTCTGAAGCTGCTCGTAAGCGTAAGTTTAAATAATAAGTGCAAGGAAACCTCGGTATGTATGTACCGAGGTTTTATTTTTGTTTTTTTAAACGAAAAGCAGAATACAAAGCCCCCTTTGCATTCTGCCCATTTTAAATACCCCTCTCAAATTGTATAACTAGTTTTATCTATGCATTATTTCTTCATGCATTTTGGTTCTCTTGGCTGGTATAAAAGGTATAGAGATGCCCATCCATTCCCTTTTTTTGCAGTTGTCTGACCAGCTTTTGCGACAGCTTTCAATAGATTACTCTTCATTCGTTTTCACCTCCTCATATACAGATGCAAATAACATAAACATGGCAATAGATGCCAGTGTAAGCGAAATAATAATAGCAAAGATTGGTTTGACAAAGATGGTTATAAGTGATATTCCAATCCATAAGATACTAAGTTGAATCGACTTGATACGATTCGTCTTTTTTACATCTTCTGAAAGTGGTTTATTCTTATGTTCCATTGGTGCAAAACGAAAAATTGTTATTCCATACAGTATAAGCATTAAGATAATCAAAAGGCGCCATTCAATTGCTAATAGGTATGTTGATAAAAACATAACGGATAAATACGTAAGTAAAAAGGTTAAGATACAAGTAATAAAATGATTGGCATGAAAACCACCACAGCGTTGTCTTGTGATAATAAAGACAAAAAGGAAAAGTAAGGTTTCAAGAGTTCTACCTAAAATCATCCCTAACATTAGTGTGGTGAAAACTCCAAAAAAGCTTGATATGAGTAATTCATAACCATACACATATATCTCTTTCTCGTCCTCTAGAATAACTCCCTTTTTACACAAAAAATTAGCTATGCGAATACTTAATAAGTTAATCATATGATTCACTCCTTAAGTATGAACATAGCTTATTTTTTGAGTTAATTCAAGTAGTCTGTCGTAATCTGCAGAATTCTGACGTAATTGGTAAGTAAAAACTCATTTTTATTGATAATTGAATTGAGTATTGATCCAAATGTCCACGTAAAAATGATTTTGATCTTCATAAAAATCGATCATACCATCATATTTGGAGACAATATCATGTATGGATTTCATCCCAAAGCCATGCTGAGACATATCCTTTTTGGTGGTAAGTAATCTAGGGTTCTTGGCTAAGATGGATTCTGTTATTGTATTGCTTACAATAAAGTGAAGATATGATTGGTCCTTATCGATTGAAACAAAGATGGAAGATTTTATTTTGTTTTTGTCGCAAGCTTCAATTGCATTATCCAATAGATTCGCAAGTAAAATACTTAAATCCATTTCATCCATTTCGTGACAATCATCGTTGATTTTATGTAAGAGTTCATATCCTTTTTCTTTACACAGGTTGCATTTTGCATTAAAGATTGCATTCAAAGCGTGGTTATTGGTATACAATACAAAATCAATACGTGACAGCTTATCCTTAGTTAGGTTGGTCAGATAAGAATTGGCTTCTTCATATTTTTGCTCATTAATTAAGGTTTGACAGCAAAGGATATAATTTTTGAAATCATGTCTTAATTTCATCATCTCATTGTACTGTTGATTCATTGTTAGAATGTCTTTCTTTTGATTGTTGTATTGAACTTGCAGTAGAGAATAGCGAATCTTTTCAAGCTTATCCTTGCTAAGTTTACGGATGAAATAAAAGGATAAGATATTAATTAACCCTAGCCCACAGGATATGATTACAATATAATTACTATCAAAATAGCCAGTACTTATGTTCATTTTGAACACTGAGCCTCCAACACATAAGGAGCTTATGTATATCATCATGACACCAGTCCACTCATTACCAGAAAGGTAGAAATTATTTTTATTTTGAATCGTAATTAAAAAGTACGTGATAAAATAATAGAGGATACGTGATAAAAAAATAATCATAAACGATGGGGTAGAGGCTTGTTTGGTAAAAAATGATATATCAAGCTGAAACGCTGTTGTAAATACGATAAGTAGGATGACATTAATCAACAGAGTTAAGATAGTACTTAAGATTGGGAGTAAAAGCTTTTTATAGATCGACCCTTTTAAAAATAGTAGCTCAAATACAATACAGATTAAAATTGCGATTACAGCAATTAAATTTTGATCCTGAAACACATACAAGTTCAGTATAAAAAGATCGATATAAAGTAGTGCTGATAAGAATGCTGTATAGAGAACACGATGATTTTCTCGTTTTCCACCCAAAGAAGCAACAATAAAATTCGATATTAGGATACTCTCTGAGATCGAAGCGATCTGATTAAATATATCAAGCAGCATTGAAAATACCTCGCTTTTTTAATCCCCAATCAGGGTTTATTTTTTTGTTTATAGTGCATGAACTCCTGTTTGATACTCGACTGCTTTCCTCGACTGATTGGAATGATTTCTTGGTTTGACAAGGTCAAAGAGGTTGGGTTGATGGAGTAAATATATCGAAACGATACAAAATAGCTGGCATGTACTCGAATAAAACCATATGGCAATAGCTCTTTTTCAAAAAAACGTAAGGTTTTTCGTAAGGTAAAGGAATCATTTACACAGTGAACTGTAATATTGTGATTATAAGCTTCCAAGTACATAATTTCCTTTACCGATACTGTAATATCCTGATACGAAGCTACAAAGGTATATTGAGGATCAAATTCTAGACTCTTTTTTTCAAATGCACTCAAAGCCTCCTCGAGTTCCTCTTTGATATGGTCCTTACGTATAAAACGTAAGGGCTGATATTGAAAGGATTGGAAGACATAGGATTCATGGCTAGTAATGAAGATGATCATTGTCTCATTATCATAGGTACGTATCTCTTGAGAGATTTCAATCCCACTTAGTCCTGGCATATCAATATCGAGAAGTAAGAGATTAAAATCAAGCTTTTTCTTTTCTGCTAAGAGAGTGTTTCCATCTTGAAATTTATGTATGGTGACAATCTGATTCTTTGATTTATAATATTCTTTTATTTTTTTTTCTAATAATTCCAAGTAGATGAAATCATCATCACAAATTGCGATCGTATGAATAGATATCACTCCTTTATTTGGTGTATTAAAATATAGTAATATATTCCATATATTACTATAAGAAGGAACAAAAGTCCATAGTAGATTTCCTAACGGCCTTGGGTAACGAAACCTTCTAATACGCATATTAATAACATATAATGTATGAAACACGTAGGCTTCCCAAGGAGGGCTCTCATGTTTTTTAACAAACAAAAAACACCAAAATCCGAGCATATAAAATATAAAGATAAGACAAACAAAGAACTTTATGATCTGAACAAAAAGAAGGAACGAGAAAGAAAAGCAGAGCGTCTGACCTATCTAGAAATCATCTCTCAGAATTTGATGCTTCCCCCAGATATCATAGCTGGTGCTCCCATTATAACCATTAATGGAAGGAATGCAATCTGTATTGAAAATCATAAAAGAATCTTAGAATATACCAGTGATAAGATACGCATCTCTACTAGAATCAATTGTCTTTGTGTGGAAGGAAAGAATCTAAAGATATCCTTTTATACAAAAGAGGAATTAAAGATAGTAGGACAGATTGGCAAAGTATATTATGAGTAAGCGTTTCATTCTATTTCTTTTCTAACAGCATAAAATGTACAGATACAAATAAGGGAGTCTAGTATGTTAAAACGTTTCTTACGCTGGTTGTTTGGCTACTTATATATTACTCTAAGGGGAGATTACCCAGAACATTTTATGAATCTGTGTGAAAGTCGAAACATTTTTCTATGGAGTGTGTCTTGTGAAAGAGGACAGTGTTCTTGCTTTATCCGGTTAAAAGATTATCGTAGTCTAAAAGAAATTGCAAAAAAAACAAAAACGCTACCATACATAAAAAAAAGATATGGATTTCCATTTCTTGTAAAAAGGATTCGAAAAAGAAAAGTATACTTTATTGGTATACTTCTCTTTTGTTGGCTTTTATTTGCGATGTCAAAATATATCTGGGACATAAGCATTGAAGGAGGATACAAGCATACACCAGAAGAAATACTAAGCTATCTCAATAGCATAGATGTATATTCAGGGTGCCAAATCAAAGACATTGACTGTCCATTCATTGAAGAGGCAATTCGTAAGGATTTCACAGATATCGGGTGGGTTTCCGCACAGATTAAAGGAACAAGATTAATTATAAATATAGTGGAAACTGAAGTTCCAGTACTAATCAAGGAGAAGAAAAAGACAGATCTTGAGTATGCTAACATTGTGGCCACCAAGGATGGAATTGTGACAAGTATGATTGTGCGTAGTGGAGTTCCAAAAGTAGAACTTGGTTCCGTCGTTCGAAAAGGAGAAGTACTGGTATCGGGTGTGATTCCAGTCATAGGAGATGATGGAACAGCCATAAAAAATAATACGGTGGTAGCTGATGCAGATATATTTCTCAAAACCTATGTAGATTACGAGTATAAATTCTCGATGAATTACCAATATAAACAATATAGTAAGAATCAATCCAAAGGATATCGCCTGGATCTATGGAATCAGAAAATTTTTTATGTAAGTCCTAGTAATTCTTATGAGCATTATGATATAATAAACGATGTAAATACGTTAAAATTGGTGAATAATTTTTATCTGCCAATTCGGTTAATAAAGACTACCGTCTATGAGTATGAGCTTTTGAATGCTACATATACTGAAGGTGAAGCCTTGGAAAAGGCGAATAGAGAATTATTAAGATACTTAGAAACGTTGAAAAAGAATGGAGCATCCATCATAGACAATCAGGTGGAAACCAAGATAGAGAACGGTGTTTGCAGCTCGAGTGGCAAAATCATTATTGAAGATTCTGCCTGGGGCTATAAAGAAATAAACGATAGTGAGTGGAGGATTTTAAAAACGGATGAGCATAATGGAGACAATAATTAATATTCCGATGGAACATACACAGAATATTTTTGGTAATTGCGATGCATATGCCAAAATTATTGAAAAAACATTGAACGTAACAATTATTTTAAGAGGAAGCGAACTTAAAATCATTGGCGAAGGAGATGCAGTTGAGAAAGCAAAGTCTGTTTTTATTAAATTGTTAGAGCTTAGCAAACGTGGGAATGAGATAACAGAACAGAATGTCAACTATGCGTTATCTCTTGGGTTTGATGATAAAGAAAATGTACTTGTGGAGATCGATAAAGACCTTATCTGTCATACGATCAATGGAAAGCCAATTAAGCCTAAAACTATGGGTCAAAAACAGTATGTTGACCAGATTCGTAAAAAAATGATAGTATTTGGCATTGGACCTGCAGGTACAGGTAAAACATATCTTGCGATGGCAATGGGAATCACCGCATTTAAGAATGATGAGGTGTCTAGGATTATCCTGACACGACCAGCCATTGAAGCAGGAGAAAAGTTAGGATTCTTACCAGGTGATTTGCAAAGTAAGGTTGATCCATATCTACGACCTTTGTATGATGCTCTATATCAGATTATGGGTGCAGAAAGTTATCAAAAAAACATGGAGAAGGGCTTAATTGAGGTTGCTCCATTGGCTTATATGAGAGGTCGAACCCTGGACAATGCATTTATTATCTTGGATGAGGCGCAGAATACGACACCAGCGCAGATGAAGATGTTCTTAACACGTATTGGATTTGGTTCTAAAGTAATAATTACTGGGGACTTGACTCAGAAGGATTTACCAAGTGGACAGGTTTCAGGTCTTGATATTGCAATGAAGGTATTAGGTAAGATGGACGATATAGGGTTTTCTTATCTAACAAGTCAAGATGTCGTTCGTCATCCACTCGTTCAAAAGATTGTAAAGGCTTATGAAGAGTATGAGAATAGGGTATCAAAAGAACACAAGGAGGAGAGTAAGCCAGCAGAAAAGGATAAGAAAAAAGGAGCTCGTAAGGCTGGTATGAAAAAACGATGAATGAAGAGAAAACACGATTGATGTTGCCTATCGCTTCTCTAGGAGGAGCTTGCATCTTAGCAGCACTTGTAAGTGGTCTTATGAATCAAGCAAATACGAAAGGGTATATGACTTTTCTCGTATTAGCTGTAATCTTTCATCTGATTTTTGTATTTTATTTGCGTATTTTAAAAGAATCGTTATTCGAACAATCATTTATTTGGGTTATGCTTTCAGGAGCATATTTTATTTCGTTTGTCCTGTTATGTAATCCTTATGAGATATCGAATTATCCATTCTGGTTACTTGGTATCGCATGCGTAGCAATCTATGCAGATGTTACGCTAAGTTTGATTATGATGTATAGTTTGATTTTCATCTCGATGGGTGCTTCACTATTTAGTTTTAAAGAGTTGATGATACCAATGATCATTGGTACGTTCTTATGTTTGATGGTTAGATTTTTAAGAGGCTTTCGCACATTTTTTTATCTATGTGTATTGCTATTATCCATGAGCGTAACACTTTCCTTTGTTATGAATGGATTTGATGAAAAGAATGTAATAGTAAAAGATAATCTTATGGTGATTGGGAGTTACTTTTTGGTTCTATTCTTATTATTTGTTGTGATTCGATT
>JAEZKD010000151.1 GCA_023415655.1 Bacillota bacterium
CTCCCCAAGTAACATCAGAAATCCCAACCGCATAAGTACTACTGAAAATTTCAAGATTAAGTTCAAATGTAATTACATCTTTTTCAACCGTTGTCGTTGTCTTATCTTCATTGGTTACTGTTTCAGTTGTTGTTTCCTTTAAGCTCCCCTCCATAATGGACCAAGCGATAGGGGCATTTAGAAGTGTTGCTGTTTCAACTAACTGAATAGATACTTTATTCTCTAAGATTTCACCATTATTCAATGTGATACTCAAAGGTAATGCAGTACCATGTTTCGTTACACCCGTTGCTGTTTCAAAGGAAGCAACATTTACAGTTACTGTTGCTGTACGTATCTCATCTCCATGATTATTAGTATAAGAATCATAAGTAACTGTATAGTCTTTGCCTAACTCAAGTGTATGGTTATCATATCTCATTGAAGCTATCTGAACTAATTCTGTTTTAAACGCATCAATCGCTGTCGGATCAATGACATATTCTTTACCAAAGTCAAGTTTAAACGTAAATGATTGAGCATCACTACTTTCAGTCGAATACATAATTCGTTTAAACTCCGTAGTGTAGTCATTATTCTTTGTGTTATTTACGCTCGTAGCTGGATAGATATAGAGAAGAACACCTGTAGACACTGTACTTTCAATTTTATCTCCATTTGCCATTGTGATATCAGCATATAATTTCTCTTCTGTGATTGTATCAATACTTTGCGTGCTTGTAATCTTAGTTGTGATAATATATTGATCTAAGCTACTCGTAGGATTTGTATTCACAGATACGGTACTTTTTACCCCTACCGTTCCCTTAGTATTCCCATACTGGTCACGGAAGCTAATACTAGATACTGTAGTTTTTGTTGGACTATACAGGGTAAAAGGTAGATATCCTGACGTATTCTCTGTATTACATACTCCTGCCATCGTAATTAATGTCGTAAGATTTGTGGCAGTAGCTGCTGAAGGATAAGCTGTTCCAGCATTCCCTGTAATGTTTATCTCTTTAGATGCAAGTGCAAATTCAACCGTTGAGCCATCGCCTTGAATGGCCTTCTTTCTCACATAAATCAAGCTTCCTTGTGGAGCCTGTGTAGCGGTAACATTCGTTGGTGCAGAAGATGTGATTGCATTCCATGTAGCATCTTGGTAATCAAGAGTATCCTCTGGTTTGACAATCGTATACTCAAAAGGTTTGGTTGTACTTGCTGCTTTTACTATTAAGGATAAACTTGTGGAGCTTGTATAGCTAATGCTGATTCCATTATCTTCCTCATTTGGTGGTCCTTCTTGAATTGGAACAGTCACCGTAGCAAGATGAGAAGCTTGCGTCGATGTTGTTGCATTCTTTCTAAATTGAAGCGTTACCTTGCTTTGTGTTGTTGTACTATTAACATAAAGTGCACTTGCTGCTACCTCACTTAACATAAGGTTTCCTGTCGTCTTCACGGTCGTCCATTCTGAAAGCGTGCCATCTGCAGCCACAATACGATAAGCCATATTTTTCGAAACTGGAATTGAGAACTTTGAACCGTTAATATTGATAATAGGTGCTTCTCCCTTTTTAGGAATCGTAATGGTTACTTCCTTGCTTGGACGCTGTCCAACATTTAGCTTTCCATTTACTGTCTCACCTTTAATTGCAGCTAAACGTAGGTAAACCGTTGCACCTTGTGTGCTTAACATTTCAAGTTCGCTAGGAAAAGTAGATGTATCTACCGTATTCCATATGTAGCTATCCTTTTTCCTCCATTCAACCGTTCTATTTCCTTGGTTTGTGAATGTCACTAATTGTTTTCCTCGGTTATAAGAAGCTTTAAATGTGGTCTGCTGCTTTGGTAATGCAACAGTAACTACTTGTGTGGATGCATCTCCTTTGAATTTCATCGTATATTTGGAAGATGCGGATATCCATGAGATATCTATGGTAATCGTTTTATCTGTGCCAAGCTCTCCCGGAATGGCTTCCCAATTCTTTCCCTTAGAATCTGAAAAATAGATTCGAGTATCTGCACTATTTCCTTGAAGTGTAATCGTGCTGTCGTCGTAGTTAATTTCCTTTACTATAATGCTTGAATCTGCAGCACTTGCATTCCTAGCTTTCCAAGTAAAGAGTAACATTCCCGCAAACATAATTACAATAAGACAAGCTATTACAATACGCATTCGTGCCTTAGTCTCATTGCTACGGGTACTATATGCTCCTATCATGTGCATATCCTCCTTTTGTTGTTTCAAGAGTGTTTGGTCTATCAGGCATTCAAGACCAATCCGTTTTTCTCCAAAGAGGCCAAACGGTAGTTTATAACATTATACTATACAGAAAGTTTATCGTCAAACTACGACATTTTATTTACCCCTAATACATCATATCCCAAATATTACTATATAATAACAAAAAGAGAGCTCAACAGTTTTCTGCTAAGCTCTGATTCCTGCTCTTACCAATCACCAGAAATAATCGGTGTAGCCAAATAAATTTTTGTAGTATTTGAAACTTCATCATAAGTCATTGCCACTTGAATATTAATCTTAGTCTGATTTACAGTAATGTATTCTCTTAATAATCCTGTATACGCATAAATGGTATAAAGGTCTTCTTCTCGATTTTCATACACAATCATCCCCTCTAAGGATTTGATCATGTTATCTGCTAGCTTATTCTTTGTTTCTAGCAAGAGGTTTCCTGAAAAAGCACCACATAACTGCAATGTCTCAGAGATATGACTATCATCAATCTTTAGTTTTTCATATACTTTTTCAACTTTATCTTTCAATTTTAGTATGTCATTATTTGCATCCTCATAGATGACTATACGGACCATAACATACTGCGTAATTCCATCTTCTTTTTCAGATACTTGATTAAATGCATCCTTGCTCTCTGCGCTTTTTAGTGTTACTACTTTAATTGTTGTCTGCGCTCTAGCTGCTTGCTTCATAAATGATAGTTCTTCCCGTTCCTCATTCTCAGAACTCATCAACTCTTGATCCATGGAAACTCCAAGCGACGCTCCAATATAAGAGATGAGCGACTTCTTATCTTCTACCGTTAAGTACTGATTACTATATTCTGCAGTAACCTCTAATGTGCTTTCCATTAAACCTGAATTCGTAGTTACAAAAGCACTTAGGATATCCCCCTCTTTCGAAAACAATTTATTTGCAATGAATTGAGATCCTACTGCAATCCAAAGAAGTAGAACAATTGCTAGGAAAAATCTCATTTTAGGGTTCATGAATACTTCTTTGTACGGAATGTGTCGCTTTTCTTTTACATCAGATTTGTCTAATAAAGTATAACGTCTACTATACATAACAATACCTCCGTTTATGTTTGTAGTATTGCCATGTATTTCCTGTCTATACCATGGAGGACAAAAACTTTTGTTCCCCATACAAAAAAGCTGTAGCATATTGTGATAACTCCATCTAATCCTGAGTAATCTTTTGCTACAGCTTATTTCAATTACTGATTCTCTTTTCCAGCAACCTCTAATCGGGTTAACGATCTTCTAAGTGCCATCTCGGCTCTGACTTCATTGATTTCACCTTCTGCACCACTTAATCGACGTTCAGCACGAAGCTTTGCTTCTTTCGCTCGGTTGATATCAATTTCTTCAGGCCATTCACATGCTTCTGCTAATATAATCACACGGTCACTCAAAACTTCGATAAAACCATCTAGCAAGGCTGCAACTTTTTCTTCTTTCTCATTTACGATTTTGAGTTTACCAGGTGATATAATTGCAGTCAACGGAATATGTCCTTTTAGGATACCCAGGTCACCTTCTGTTGTATTAACCTCAATCATGTCGGCCTCTCCATCAAAAAAGATACGGTCAGGAGAGATTACTTTCAACTGAAACAATCTATTTTGATCCGCCATATCCATCTCCTATCTCATAGCAATTCTATATTATTGTTTGGTTCTTGCTACAACATCATCAATGTTACCAGCATTTAAGAAGTAGCTCTCTGGTACATCATCATGTTTACCATCAAGTATTTCTCGAAACCCTTGGATTGTTTCCTGGATTGGAACATATTTGCCTGGCAAGCTAGTAAACTGCTCTGCTACATGGAATGGCTGAGATAAGAATCTTTGTACCTTTCTTGCTCTTGCTACTAAGATCTTTTCATCCTCCGATAATTCATCCATACCTAGAATTGCAATAATATCTTGCAATTCCTTATATCTTTGAAGTATTTCTTGTACACCACGCGCTACCTTATAATGTTCATCACCAACGATTCTTGGATCAAGAATACGTGACGTAGATTCCAGTGGATCAACTGCTGGATAGATACCTAGCTCTACGATCGAACGAGATAGAACCGTTGTTGCATCCAAATGCGCAAAAGTAGTAGCTGGAGCTGGATCCGTTAAATCATCTGCAGGCACATAAACTGCTTGAACGCTTGTTATGGAACCATTTTTTGTTGAGGTAATACGTTCTTGAAGCGCGCCCATCTCAGTCTGTAGTGTTGGCTGATAACCAACTGCGGATGGCATACGTCCAAGTAATGCCGAAACCTCAGAACCAGCCTGTGTAAAACGGAAGATATTATCGATAAACAATAAAACATCCTTCCCAGACTTATCACGGAAATATTCTGCCATCGTTAAACCAGTTAAGCCAACTCTCATTCTCGCTCCTGGTGGCTCATTCATCTGTCCGAATACCATTGTTGTCTTATCGATAACCCCAGAATCAATCATCTCATAATAAAGGTCGTTACCTTCTCTTGTTCTCTCTCCAACACCTGTGAACACGGAATATCCTCCATGCTCCGTTGCTATATTCGTAATTAACTCTTGGATTAAAACTGTTTTTCCTACTCCAGCACCACCAAATAATCCAATCTTTCCACCTTTCAGATATGGACAAAGAAGATCGACTACTTTGATTCCTGTCTCCAAGATTTCTGACTCTGTGGATTGTTCTTCAAATTTTGGAGCTTTTCTATGAATTGGATAATACTCCACATCTTTGGGAGCTGGCTTTTCATCGATTGGATTCCCTAGCACGTTAAACATACGTCCTAGCGTATTTTCACCTACTGGTACAGAAATAGGAGCTCCAGTTTTTCTTGCCTCCATACCACGGATCAGACCATCGGTTGGTCCCATTGCGATACAACGAACTGTATCATCACCTAGATGTTGAGCTACCTCAACTACTAAAGTATCACCAGAAGATCTCTTGATTTCGATTGCTTCATAGATTTCTGGAAGATTTGTTTCGCTGAATTTGATATCAAGTACCGCTCCGATAATCTGAGTGATTTTACCTATCTCTGATGGCTTTTGACCTTTTTTCATATCTGCCAAGTTGTTATCACTCCTTTTTTATCGTGTTTCAAATCTATTTACCTAGCCAATCGCATTTGCACCCGCTATAATCTCTGTAATCTCTTGTGTAATCGAGCTCTGTCGAGCACGGTTGTACTTCAAGGATAATTCAGAAATCATATCCTCTGCATTATTGGTTGCAGAATCCATCGCTTGCATTCGAGCACCATTCTCACTTGCAATTGCTTGAACTAATGCACCATAGATTAAACTATTCATATATTTTGGGATAATTATATTCAATGCCTCATCTGCTTCCGGTTCATAATTCATTAAGGTCAGACGTTCATTGACATCCTCTTCTTCCTCTGCAGCTAAACCATCCTTATCCACTGGCAATAGCCTTGTTAATGTTGGAATCTGACTTACTGTATTTTTAAATTCCGTATATGCAAGATATATTTCTCCTACCTTTTCGTTGGTAAATGCATCAAGGACTGCCCTCCCAATGTCCATTGCATCTTTATAAATTGGTGCGTTCATCACTTCCGAATAGTCTTCTTCAATCTGGTATCCTCTTCTTGCTAGACCATCCTTTGCTTTACGTCCAACTGCATAGATCAATGTCTTATCCTTTTCAAAGGGCCCACCTGTAATTAGCTTTACAACATTTTGATTGTACCCTCCAGCTAGACCACGGTTGGAAGAGACTACGATTACTGCTTTTTTATCTGATTTACCAGCTAAAAGATACGGATGTGACATGTTCGTCGATTTACGTAGCATTGTACTTACAGCTTCATACATATGATCAAAATAAGGCTTTGAACTCTCCGCTCTTGACTTTGCTTTTTGTAATTTTACTGTAGACACTAATTTCATTGCCTTTGTAATCTGTCCGGTGCTCTGAATACTTTCCTTCCGCCTTTTAATATCCCTCATTGAGGCCATTGCTTCACACCCTCTCTATTAGTAAGTAAAGTCTTTTTTGAATTCTTGAATTGCTTGCACCAATTTCTGTTCGCATGCTTCATCCATTACTTTCTGTTCACGAATGCTAGATGGGATTTCTGGATATTTGGTATCAATAAATTCGAAAAACTCTTTTTCAAAGCTTCGAATTGCTGAAACTTCTACATCAAGTAAATACTTCTTAGTTGCAACATAAATGATAATAACCTGATATTCCACAGGAACTGGCTTATACTGAGGTTGCTTAAGGATTTCCTTAATTCGCTCACCCTGAGCTAATTTTTCTCTCGTATCTGCATCCAAATCAGATCCGAATTGAGAAAACGCTGCAAGCTCTCGGTACTGAGCAAGTTCCATACGAATTGGACCCGCTATTTTTTTCATCGCTTTGATCTGTGCTGCACCACCAACACGAGATACGGAAAGACCTGCATTCACTGCTGGACGAAAACCTGCATTAAACATTTCCGTTTCAAGATAAATCTGACCATCTGTAATTGAAATTACATTGGTTGGAATATAGGCTGAAACGTCACCTGCTTGTGTTTCAATGATTGGTAATGCCGTTAAGGAACCACCACCCAGTTCATCAGAAAGTCGAGCTGCACGTTCAAGTAATCTTGAGTGCAGGTAGAAAACATCACCTGGATATGCTTCGCGCCCAGGCGCTCTCTTAAGTAAGAGAGAAAGTGTACGATACGCTGTGGCGTGCTTACTTAGATCATCATAAACAATTAAAACATCTTGTCCTGATTCCATCCATTCTTCACCCATTGCACATCCTGAGTACGGTGCAATATATTGAAGTGGTGCTAATTCACTTGCAGTCGATGCAACGATGGTGGTATAATCCATCGCTCCATATTCTTCTAAGGTTTTAACAATGTTTGCAACCGTAGAAGCCTTCTGTCCAATTGCAACATAGATACATTTTACATTTTGGCCTTTTTGATTAATGATTGCGTCCATCGCAATCGCTGTTTTACCAGTCTGTCGATCACCAATGATCAACTCACGTTGTCCACGTCCAATTGGAACCATGGAATCAATTGCTTTGATACCTGTCTGTAATGGAGTATCGACTGATTTTCTAGCAATAACACCAGAGGCAACTCGTTCAATTTCACGATATTTCTTTGTCTCGATTGGTCCCTTCCCATCCAATGGTTGACCAAGTGCATTTACAACACGACCAAGCAACGCATCTCCAACAGGAACCTCAACAACACGACCAGTCGTTTTTACGGTATCGCCTTCACTAACATTGGTGGTATCACCCAACAATACAGCGCCGACATTGTCTTCTTCTAAGTTAAGAACCATGCCATAGATATCTCCTGGGAATTCCAAAAGTTCACCTTGCATTGCGTTCTCAAGACCATGAATACGAGCAATTCCATCCGCTACTTGAATAACGGTACCTACATCCGATACCTCAAGCTGCGTGCTGTAATTCTTGATCTGTTCTTTTATCACTGAACTTATTTCTTCAGGTCGTAAATTCAAGAGATAAGCACCTTCTTTCTATAATTTCATCAGATATATGATATCTGCTTTCATGTTTCATAGTTAGGACATCTGAATCTTTAATAGCTCTTTGGATAGATTCTTTAATTTGGTTCGTATACTAGAATCTACAATACGATCCCCAATTCGAATGATGACTCCTCCAATCAGACTTTTATCCACTTGGTATTCCATATCAAATGCAACGTATTCTGTTGTTGCTAACAGTTTATCTTCTAACTTCTTTCTCTGTTCATGATTCAAATCAACTGCAGAGGTAACCTTTGCTACTCCAATTTTTTTATACTCACGAACCTTTGCTAGAAAATAGTCGATAATTTCATCGATTTGATTGTATCTCCCCTTTTCTACAATGATTACTAAAAAGCCTGTAACATCATCAGAAGCTCTACCTTTTAAAACCTTCTCAATCAATGAGACTTTTTCTTCCTTTGTAATCTTAGGATGGTTCAAAAATTTATAAAGATCTACATTCTGTGCGAATGCCTCTTTGACCGCTTTGACTTCTTCTTCAATGGTGTCAAGCGAATCATTTTCTATGCATAGGTCAAATAAGGCTTCACCATATGTTTTCGAAATTATCTTCGCCATGTATCATCACCTATTTCATTCAAAGCTTCGTCTATTAACTGTGCCTGTTTTACTTCATCAATATTACCAGCAATCATCTTCCCTGCCATTACGGATGCGACTGCAATCATCTCTTGCTTCATTTCATCCTTGACTTTACTCTTTTCTAGCTCGATTTCCTTGTTTGCTCGATCTATGATTCGTGAAGCTTCGGCTTTTGCCTCGTCTATGATTTCATTTTCACGTTTTAATGCTTTCTTTCGACCTTCACTAAGAATCTCGTCAACCTCTTTTGACGCATTCTTTAACTTAGCATTATAATCACTTTTCAAAAGCTTCGCATCTTGCTTCTCCTGGTTGGCTAACTCTAAATCATTTTGGATTTTATCCTGACGTTTTTTTAAGAGTTCCCTCGCTGGATTAAATAAGAGATAGGATAATGCAACAAATAAGACAAATACAGACAGTGCAACAATTATAGTATCCATAAGAGTCTGCGCATCCAATCCGAAAATACGATTTGTCATGCCATCTTCTACATTATTTGCCGTATCATTTGCGATATCCTGTGCAAAGACGATTGTCCTAAGATATAGGCTTGCAATTAAATTGCCCACCTTTTTCGCCTCCCTTCTAATATTCTACGATCGGGTATTATGCGACCGGGCTTCTTATAATCTGCCCACTAATGGATTCGCGAATAATAGAATAATCGCTACTGCAAAACCATATAGACCTGTTGTCTCTGCTACTGCTTGTCCTAAGAGCATCGTAGACATAATATTACCTCTCGCTCCAGGATTACGCCCTACTGCCGCCGCACCATGACCTGCTGCAATACCCTGTCCAATACCAGGACCAATACCTGCGATCATTGCTAACCCTGCACCAATTGCTGAACATCCTAATACAAAAGCTTCATTTGAAATCATATTAATTTCCTCCTTAAATCTTGTCTAAATTTATACATCAAATTTTGTTATCTTCTTATGCTTCCTCGAAAGTGTTTGAGATAAATACCATCGTTAACATACAAAATACATATGTTTGAATTGCACCTGAGAATAAATCAAAGTAAAAGTGCAGTGCTGCTGGCCATATCAAAGCAAACTTTCCTAATAAGCCATAAATAAGACCAAGCATTACGGTTCCTGATAATACATTACCAAACAAACGTAATGACATTGATATTGGTGTTGCTATCTCACCAATGATATTAATTGGTGATAAAAATATCGGTTTAAATAAACTTGTAACATGCTTTGCTTTTTGGTATTTAAAACCGTTGTAGTGGATTAACACAAATGTGATTAATGCCAAGGCCAAGGTTACACCGTAGTCAGCTGTTGGCGATCTTAAACCAAACAAACCGGAAATGTTTGAAAATAGTATGAATATAAATAAGGTCCCAATATAGTTAGAGAATTTATATCCATGTTTTTCACCCATGCTTGTTTTTGTCAGATTATCAACCAGTTCAACCGCATATTCAATTAGGTTTAGAAACTTACCTGGCTTTTTATACGGATCGGCATGCCTTATGACTCGATTTGCTATGATAGCAAATACAATCAAGGCTACTATGATAATCAGTAAACTTACATGAGTTGTCGTCAGCCAGAAATCATATCCAAATAAGGTATATCTGTAAAACCCATCTACACCAAACGTAACTTCATCCTTTGTTTTGGCTGCAACTTCCGCGTTTGCTACACTTTGGGAAAGCAATACGCTTACCAAACTCACTTTCTCACCTTCCTTTACTTAATTTAGTATTTAATTTATTGGTTAACGGCTGAAGATAAGCCGAAAACTTTAAAGTCAAAGCACCAAATAACAAACTTAATAGATTAATTCTCTTAACAAATACAGCAACAAAAAACACGATTGCTATTACTCCTATACGAATTATTGTCTTTTTGCGAAAGTAATTCGATGCAGATTCTTCATCCATGCTTAATCCTTTTTCAAGAGATGTGTACATATCATAAACAAGATATAGCGATACTAGGATTCCTCCTACCAATCCAAGGTAATAAGCTACTTTATCATTTGGCCAAAAGAATCCAGGAATTATAAATAAAACTCCAAAAAAAGCTATTCCAATCAGAAGTTCCTGAAACGTTCGTTTTCCCTCGTTCATACGACATCTCCTCCATAATTCATAATAAAGATACAAATCTTTCCGTACTTGTAAGATTATAATATCTTTGAAGCACCAAAATTTTCAATATAAAATATAATCCATTTTATATACTTTCTGTAAATTATGTTGTGTTTAGTATTTTAGTTAATCTTTGTCTTTTGTCAGATTATTTGTTCTCTTAAGTTGTTCGTGATATGAAAGCTGAGCATCCTCTTTTTCTTTGTCCTTTGCATAGAATTGCTTTGTCATCATGTAGATATTACGATATGCAACTACGATACCTAGAATAATACCAATAATCGTAATGAAATTAGTATGAAGCCAGTTGTCCAATTTCATTCCAATAAAAACACATAAAAAAATAGGAACCAGCATGGATATCCCGATCTGAGTAATCATTACGATTCCTTTCATCACTTTTCGATCTAATTTCATCTTTTTCTCCGTTCCTTCATTCTTTTTCTTATTTTAAGGCAAAAAAATAAGCCATTACTATGTTGTTTACTTATACCTTTCACGTTTCCATTACTCCAGTATATGCAAATCTCTACATATTAACAGCTTATCATCCATTATTCCGATTCAATCATTGAAATTCTTCTTATATGACGTTCCTCTTTTGAAAATGGAGTATCTAAAAATGTATCTACTATCTTTAACGCTAGTCCAGCTCCAATCACTCTACCACCCATCGCTAAGATATTGGCATCATTATGTTGCCTTGTTGCTTCTGCACTGAATACATCATGACACAATGCAGCACGAATACCCCTTATCTTATTTGCAGTAATGGAGATTCCAATGCCAGTTCCACAGATCAGAATTCCAAATTCACATTCCTTGTTCACTACTGCACGTGCTACTTTTTTCGCATATGTCGGATAATCTACCGATTGATATTCCTCAATTCCATAGTTTTTATACTCGATCCCTCGTTCCTTCAAATGCTCAATCACCTTTTGCATTAATTCAAATCCAGCTTGATCACAACCTAAAGCTATCATAGCAAACCTCCTTTGTTTCTATTCTGTTCTAACTCTTGCTCTTTTCATGTAACACATTCTTTTGTCTTTTACTTTAAACTTCTATTTGAATTCGATATGCAGACTTTTTTACTAACCGTACAATTTCACTATAGCAATCCTCGTACGCTAATAGATTCCCACCATATGGGTCCATACAATCGCCATATTCCCCTACAAATTCTTTGATTGTATATACATTATGTGTAACAAAGTAATCTTTTGTTACATTCATCTTTTGATTCTCTGTCATCGTCAATATTAGTGTATGCTCCGCTGCCTCATGACTATGAAACTGCTTTGCAATATGGCCAGACATTGAAATTCCATGAATTTTTAGTACCTCTTCCACCTTTGGATTCATCGGTTCTGGAAATAATACAACCAGTCCACGAGAAAAGGATTCGATAGCTTCACTCACAGGCATCGTCTTAAAGATTGAGTCTGCCATTGGGCTACAACATGTATTGTCAGTACAAATGAAAATGATACGTTCATACTTTAATCTTTGCATATGACTCCTTCGTCCTTAATCACATCGTATCATCTGATACCCAGCTGCCTTTAGTAAGCGATTCATTATAGCCTGACTGAGTGCATTATCTTCAAAACTTTCACTATAGATATACGATACACCAAGAGTATCAAAATCTCTAAGAATTCCAAATAAATGAGCAGCAATTGCTTCCTCATCTTTTCTTGACCCTATGCTTTTTACATGACCTTGCTTGTATGCCTTTTTTGTTTCATCTGTGGCAAGAACACCAACCTGATAACCTTCCTGTATCCGTTTGGCTGTCTTTTCATTGATTGTATCCACGACCTTTTGCATTGGACCTTCAAATATAATCAATTGTCCCTTAGGTGCATAATGACGGTACTTCATTCCTGGTGCCTTCGCGACAATGTCCTCCTTTAGCTGTCTCGTAATTACAGCTGGATCATACTTCACTTCATCGACTACATTCAAAAGCATCTCTAGAGTGATATATCCAGGGCGCAAAATCATCGGATTTTCACCTGTAAGGTCAATGATTGTTGATTCTAAACCAATCTGCGCGCTCCCTCCATCGATGATCATAGCAATTCTTCCATCCATGTCCTCAATGACATGATTGGCCGTCGTTGGGCTTGGACGACCAGAGAGATTAGCACTCGGAGCTGCAAGATACACTCCAGATTCCTGTATTAGCTTTCTTGCAACTGGGTGGGAAGGCATACGGATTGCCACAGTATCAAGTCCTCCTGTTGTTTCATAAGGGACTACTGCACTTTTTTTAAGAATCATAGTTAATGGTCCCGGCCAGAATGCATGAGCAAGTTCCAAAGCCTCCTTAGGAATATCATCTGCTAAAACCTTCAATGCATCAGTTTGTGCGATATGAACAATCAAAGGATTATCAGAAGGCCTTCCTTTCGCAGCATAAATTTTTTTGGCTGCATTTGGATCAAGTGCATTCCCGCCTAGGCCGTATACGGTCTCAGTCGGAAATGCAACAAGTTCACCTTCTTTTAAAAACTGTTCTGCTAATTGGAAGTCTACCTTCTGTAAATTAGTTGATGTTACTTTCTGTATTATTGTTTTCATTGCTGCCTTCTTCTGAGGCTAAGTACTTAATAATTCCATCCTTTATTGCACTTGCCATCTTCTCTTGATATTCTTGCGTTACTAATAGACTTGCTTCTGCATGATTTGATAAAAAGCCGCATTCGACAATTACGAGTGGGCAAGTGGTCTTCTTCAAAAGATAATACGCCGTATTCGGTTTCTCAATCCGATGATTTCCATCCGCTATCGATTCCTTAATTGTCTGTTGCATAATCTTAGCAAACTTTTCCCCCTCAATCGAGCCACTATAGTAAAATACCTGTGCTCCTCGACTTGATTCTTGAGTGAAACTATTCTGATGAATGCTAATCGCTAGTAACGGTTTTGTTTCTTCCAATAGTTTAACACGATTTTTCATGTCTGTCGACTTTTTATTCGAATCTGTCTCACTACAAAGAGCTTCATCTGTTTCTCTTGTCATGACAACATCATACCCCTCCGCGGTCAGCAATTCTTGAAGTTTTTTCGAAATGGATAAATTAATATCTTTTTCGAGTGCTCCATTCACACCAACCTTACCGGGATCAAATCCTCCATGGCCAGGATCAATCACAATCGTTCCTTTTTCACTCTTAGTATCAACTGGTTGAAAGATTCGTTTCATTACCTCTACACTTTTATCTGAAAGCAATAGCATTGATAAAAGAACTAAGATTGCAAATATCACATTAAAATATTTTCGTTTCATCTCATTAACCTTATCTGTCTTTATCATTATTTTATGATAAGAATTGAGCTATCATTCATTGTACAACTTTGAAAACACAAGCTTAGCTATAAAAATAAGGCTATCGCATGACTCAGACTTTGTCTCCTATTATATACCATATTTTCTTACCCTCACAAGGTTACATAATATAGTGTATATAATAGGAGTCAAAATCAGATCATACGATAGCCCCATCAATGATTCAATATTAATTTACATATTTTAAAATGATATCCCAAATTGAAGCCTTTTCAAAGCCAAGTCTCCAACTTGCAACACCAGCAACCTTTGCATCATAAATCGCCTTTAGTCTTGCATCAATGGATTCTTCCTCTTCAAGCCATATCTTATGAGTTACCCCATTTTTTTCATACTCTGCATAATACTGACCTGTTGCCTGATCTTTTTCTGCTTTTATTCCATTTTTAGATAGCACCTGCTCAGCTTCACTCATCCCCATTGCTTCCGACGTAAGCTTACTTTCACCTAACTCAATGCTTTCTTTCCATAATCTTGTGTAAAAAGGAACCGCAACGATCACCTTATTCGCTGGTACCATCTCAAGCGTAGATGTAATGGCATTGGTAAAATAACCCAAGGAAGATACACTCCCTGCAACTTCAGAATTGGCATGGTGCTCATCATAAGCCATAATAACAACATAATCAACAATCTTTCCTTGTTCTACATAATCATAGAATCTGTTGTAGGAAGCCGGAACATAATTGTCCACGGATAGGACAATCTGATTGCTGCGGCACTTGATTGACAGTTCTCGAAGGAACTGTACAAAATGAGGACCAGTCTCCACCTTTAAGCTTTCAAAATCAATATTGATTCCATCTAAATTGTACTTAATCGCCTGCGCAATAATTTCATTCACAAGCTTTTCACGAGTACTTGTTCTTGATAATACTTGATGAATATCAACATTAGGATCAAAATTATCAATCAATCCCCAAACTTCAACATTTCTACTGTGACAATACTCAACATAGCTTTCACTTGCTAAGGAAGATAGGGTCCCATCAATTGAATTTACACGGAACCAAGTCGGTGAAATTACATTCACCCCTTTCGTTCCATCTAATAAAGTTCTTACACTATTATTTGCTTCTGCTACCGTCACTAGATGCCAAGTTAGATTAATTGTAGTATCCCTTGTTATATTCGTGTATTCTGGTGCCACATAAGTGCTCTTAACCTCTTCATAAAAGGTATCACTTAATGCTTTTTTCTGAACATAACCACGAACTCCATCTTCCGACATTACGGTAATGAATCCATTCTCCAGACTACCACCATTATTAATAATCATTACCTTATCATTTGCTCTTAACTCTTTTAGAATCTCTGTTTTAATTGATGTTCCTGTACGAATCTGAGTGGAAGACTTAACTGTGGCATAAAGATATTCTCCCCAGTTTTTTTGAATCATAACAATGTCTGGATTCTGATAAGAGGTAAATCTCATATCCGAATATAACTGTACAAAATCAAGTGCAATATAGACTTCATCCACTTCTCTTTTTACGACTGTGTAAGAAGTAGATACCTTGTTTTTATTTACTGAATATTCTTTGCTACCAACCTCAGCTTTTATCACCTCAGTAGGAGTTGTATAAACTAAAACATTCTCATTCGAATCAAAATAATATCTTTTATCGAACTCAGATGTAATTGTATTCAAATCCATATAGTAAACACCATCAAAGACTTTGGCATATTTCTCATACTTTATATCATCCATAATTACCAGAGCATCCCCTTCGGGAACTTGATAATAATCGGATAATTCTTTCACTTCTTTACTTGGTGTCATCTTACCAACCACTGTAACTACAGCAACTATAATTATAACCAGTAGAGCAATTGCTCCGCCAATAAGACCTATTTTGGCTCTCTTATCCATACCATACCTCTCTTCTTTTCTTCTATCCAGGTAAATTACAAGTAAATCTTGTCCACAGTACCTATCTATTTAGCAATATTATAACATCAAACCATAATACCGTCATCCCCCCAATTCTGATTTCAATAATTCTTAAGCATTGCGACAGTTATTACATATTGTAAGCTTCTCCTGGTTGAGAGTAAGTCACCTATAGTATCCAATAACCGTCGCTTTCCATTTCTTATAGACTTCTTAATTCAAAGTAAACAGTTATCCTTTTTAATATACATTGAAAGTAGAATCAACTCTAACATGCAGCACATTCTTTTGTAAACAATAACCTTTGTAGCTTCGCATGTTCTGGTGAATCTGGATAAGATGATTTGTGATATGCATACCTATTCCCTTTAAACCATGCATGTTATAAAGGATACCCACTTCCAACCACATTAGTCCCAAAAAATCTCATGGAACAACTGTACTGCTGACTTTGAAGGCGCATAAAGATTAGGTTCATAATCTAGATACTCCACTTTCTTATGTACCTTATGAATTAGCTTTCGTTCCCTGTAATTGATCATATTACCAATGAAGTAGATATTATTGTTAAGTCCATAATCGCGTTCTACTGCATATCGCAAGCAATTACAATCAAAATGCCAGGGAGTCAATGTGAATAGTAATATTACATAATCACAAGTATCAAGTAATTCTCGTGCCCTTGCATAATTACTTCCAAGGTCATACACATAACAGTCATAGGGCGCTAACTCTTTGTTTCTTATCAGACATTCATTCACTTGCATTCCGTAGGTAATACTACGAAACTTAAAGCAGTCTCCTTGTTTTAAAAGGTCTGGATTGAGACAATTAAAGTCCTTTCTCAATCCTCGTTCCATAACCGCGACATTCTTTCCGCAAATATTAGACAGATATTCCGCAATTAAAATCGTTACCCTTGTTACTCCAGCATGAGGATGTAATCCATAAACTCCTATCTTTATTGGCTTCTTTAACCACTCAAAGGGTGCTTTTCTCATAAAATCCCCCTCTCTGTGTTGCTAGCAAATGTTTTCGTATTGGTTCAAAGATGGAATCTAGCTTTCTTTGTAGATCCAAGCAATTTAACTCAACGTACGGCATCTGTATTCTTTGTGATTTGGGTATGTGTTGGTTAAGTTCCACTAATTTTCTGGCCGTTTGAAAATTATTCAGAAAGTAAGTTTGATCATACCTAGTCAGCAAGCTAAGACATCTCTGAAACTGATTCCATTCATAAGGCTTACTTCCATATACACATAGTCTGATATCACCTTTTAGAAAGGTATCTAAATTATTCCTTGTAAGTACCCCACAATCTGTTATAGTTACCCTAACATGATATCTCTTCTCTACCTCACCTACCTCCATGAACTGATTTGGTAACAAAGGAATGCCTTCATATTCATATAGACCTAACATTTCATTAAATTTACTACTATTCCACAACTGACTCACTGCCTTTGTATCATTTTTTTCCACATAGATACATGGAGCATTATGCTTTTGTAACCAGGAGCATAATAACAAGGAAACATGTGTCGTTCCTATATGTGTCTGAGCACCCGCAACAACAATCGATAATTCTTTCTCCTCATAAGAGGTGGTTGATTTTTGATATAATTTGGTGAACAAGCTGCCAACTTGTTGTACTTTAGAATATCTCTGAGACTTTCTTTGCTTCATGCATCTACATAGAATTTCTTGTAAATTCCTTCTAATATACTTAGCATATGGTAGCTGGTAATCAATCTCTTGGCTTCTTAACATAAACTCCACTGTCTTCCCAATGGAATAGATATCGGTTCTTTGATCAAGACGCTTTTGACTAAACTGTTCTGGGGCTGCATAACCAATAGTACCATAACGATTAGCGTGGTAATTGCCTTTTTTAGAACGTATAGCAGCATCAAAATCAATTAAATATAAATGATGATGATTAACAATAATATTATGAGGAGTGATATCAAGATGAAGGATTGGTTCAGGAAATGAATGAAGATAAGTGATCAAATCACAGAGCTGAATACTATAAGATAAGATTGTAGTTATTGATAATGGTTCTGTTTGGCAGATAGAATGTAAAGATTCACCTTCCACATACTCTTCTATGAGATAGTAGTATTCACCCTCTTCATAGGTGGCGAATACTTTTGGAATATATGGATGTTGGAAGGTTTGTAAGAGAGCTGCTTCACTGAGAGCTTGAGCAAAGCCTGCTGTCTTTTTAATAATTTGCTTTAGAATAAAATAGTCTTGCAACTTGACGTGTTGTGTTAAATATACTATAGTATCTTGATGATTACATATTAACTCAATCACACGATACTCTTGAAGCAAGATTTGGTTGTTCATACACTCCTTTCTAAACATTTTTACTGATACGAATAAGCACACCCTAATTGGATAAGAATTATAGTCATATTATAAAGCGGTGTATATTATTTGACAACCGAATTTTTCCATTTCAGCAAGAGAAAATTTTCTGTAAACTTTGTACAAAATCACAAGAAAAATCAGTAATTTGTGCGATGAGAAGACAAATGACAGTATTGACTTTACCATGGAATTACATTATACTTTGTATACAAAGTAGACTAATAATGTACTAGTATTACCACATGATGTAATAAAACTCAACGAACACACGTTACAGAAAGGAGTGTGATTCTATGAAGATTGAAAAAATAAGTGATACACAGATTCGTTGTACCTTGAATAAAGAAGATTTGATTGATCGTGAATTACGGATTAGCGAACTAGCATATGGGAGCGATAAAGCAAAACAATTATTTCGAGACATGATGCAGCAAGCTGCTTATGAATTCGGTTTTGAGGCCGAAGACATTCCATTAATGATAGAAGCTACTCCAATATCAGCTGATTGTTTGGTTCTTGTAATAACCAAGGTAGAAGATCCTGATGAATTAGATACAAGATTTTCTAATTTTACTCCATATTCACAGCAAGAAGAGGAAGACGAGGAAGATGAAGATGACGAGGATGCATATGCAGACGAGATTCTAAACTGCTTTGAGCATCTCGGAGAATTGCTTGGTAAACGTGAAAAGCAAGAACCATCGGAGTCGATATCCAAACAAAAGAAAACGAAATCCCAAGACTTAAAAGAGTCGAATACAGAACAAACAGAACAAGCTCCATCTGGATTAACTAAGATTTTTACTTTTACCAGTTTATCAGACTTAACAGGTTTAGCAAGAATCATACATCCATTCTATCATGGAGAGAATATGTTATTTAAGAATCCTGTCAGTAAAAAATACTACTTGATTCTTAAGATATCAAATCATACTCCAGAAGAATTCAATAAAGTATGTAATATTATTTCTGAATTTGGTAAATCTGAACGTACGAATTATGCAACCTTATCCTATTATCAAGAACATTTTGAAACAATAATTCATACGAATGCAGTGGAAAAATTATCAGTTTTATAATAACTCAAGACCATCAGCTTGTCTGATGGTCTTTTTATTCATGACAAATAAGACTGCTTGCTGGCTCATCTTGTTGGAAATTATACTACTAACCCAGTAACATAAAAGCAGCAGAATTCTCTTGCTATCAGAGAATTCTGCTGTATCATGTTTTCCTTTATGTAATGAAACATTCTTTGTCTATTCCGCGCTCATATATGCATTAATGTAATCTACTAAAGAATCTACATCAATTCCATGTACAAAAGAAGCTTCTTCTAAGGTTTCCCCTTGTGCAGATGGACACCCAATGCAATGCATTCCTGACTCCATCAATATTGGTATTATTCCTTGATCTTGCTGAATAATCTCTGCAATTGTCATATCTTTTGATATCATACTATGTATATCCTCCTTATATTTGAAAAATAACCTTATTTTTCTTGCGACTGCCTCCATTATAGATGATTCCCTATATACCGTCAAGTAGGAAATCGATAATTAATACTTGTATTATTTCTCAAGATAGGGTAAAATAGAGTAAAATTATAAAGGAGGTAAATCTAATGGCACATTTTATTAATGATGGTTGCATTAGCTGTGGTGCTTGTGCTTCTGAATGTCCAGTAAACGCTATTTCTGAAGGTGCTAGCCACTACGAAATCGACCCAGATACATGCATCGACTGCTGCGCTTGCGAAGCTGTCTGTCCAACTGGAGCTATTGAAGCTTAATTTCATTTAAGATCCCCAGTGGATTCACATAGGAAAGCTGTTACACTTAGTGTAACAGCTTTTTTCGTTTCTCACTATATTATGATGCAGATTATAATGTGAAGCTTTCTTAAGGTTAAACCATTATGTATGCCACACATACAACACTAGATTCTTACTTTATGTTTCTGAAAAAATTTACTAGGTTTCTTCTTTTTCCCTTCCTTCGTTGCAGCCGCTTGTTGACGCTGTTGCTGTGCTTCACGAATTGCACGGTCAATTTGACGAAATCTTTCTTCTTGGTGTTCTTCCTTAATTTTAAGCATTAAATCCATTTCTTTTACAATCGATTGTGTGACAGTCTCATTAATATCGCTAGTTAATGTATGATTATTCTGTTGTAAAGCATCCATAACGATGGCACACATAATCTCTCGGAATTGAACAATCTTATCTTGGCTGTCCCGTAGTAAAGATGCCTCTGATTTATGATCAAGCATTTGTTTTACTTGTGGTCGGGTTTGAATCTCTTCATTCTTGTGAGATTCTTGATTCTTATGAGGTTCTTCTTTCTTATCAGGTTCTTCTTTCTTATCAAGTTCTTCTTTCTTATGAAGTTCTTCTTTCTTATGAAGTTCTTCTTTCTTGTAAGATTCTTCTCTTTTACTATATTCTCCTAGACTCTGTATATTCGTCTTCTCAGCTGAGCTTGTAGAAGTTTTGGTGAGAGAATCATCTGACTTAGCCTCTTTAACTTCATTCTTTTTAAATACATTCTCACTTACTTTATCTTTACTTTTATCTTCTTTGATTCTATCTTCTCTGATTCTATTTTCTTTGATTCTTTCTTCTTTGCTTTTATTTTCTTTATTTTTATTTTCTTTGATTCCTACCGAATCAGTCTCATTCTCTTCTACAAAATCCGTAGAACCTTTCACATCTCTTTCAAGAGTATCAACACTTTCCTTCTTCCCAAAATTCCCGACCGATTCTTTCTTCTGAGTACTTGTACCGACAGCATATGAATTCTCTTCTTCCAGATTCCGACTCATCTTACCTTGCGTAAATCCATGAGTCGTTGTTCGAACCACATTAATCTCAGGTTTCTTAGCACTCTTTTGATTCAAACTATTGTTATCTTTTCTAATCTCTCTTTTATTTACCATTCCCAGCTCTACTGCTGAATTCGTTTTCCCCGTTACCTCGAAACGATCTACTTTACTTGTTTGCTGATACTCTGTTTTAGAAACAGCCACCTCTTGTTCATATAAAGAATCTTCTAAGTTGTCCTCTCCTTGAGTTGTCGGTTGTATCTCCACCTCCTCCGTTGTTTTCTTCACAGTGCTCACACGAGTCATCTGCTTTGTAGAAGGATCTTTAAATACTAAGCTTCCTTCTTCCATATTGATATTAATTGCTCTTCCATATTGTGCTCTGATTCTATCCTGTGCTTCAACCCCTGATAATCCAAGTGCAGCCTCCATACGCTCACGCATCTCATTTAGCCGATCTGGTTCAAGCTCAACAATTTTATCGATGTAAGGAAGAATGGAGCGGATAATTTTAAGATGAAATCCCTTATCTTTTAACTCCTTGACAGAACGTAGTAAATCGATATCCTCCTGAAGGTAGTAACGGTGTCCTAATTCAGTCCTCTTAATACTTAAGGATAGATGATATTCTAAATATCGAAGTACATTCGTTGGAATATCTAGAATTCTTGAAACATCTGAAATCATATAACGAATCTCTGTCATGGTAGTCCTCCTGCACATATGGTAATTATTTACATATTTATTATAACATGGACAACCTTAATTGCAAGAATTCATCTACCCATAACACTCAGTTTTCATCGACATCCAATGACATACTTCCTTATAATTCTTTATTCACCTGAGATCAAAAAAACCATCTCAAGGAGTAATTATCTTACCCCTTGAGATGGTTTTTCACTTTTCTAATCATCGTTCTAGATTTGCAAACTTTGTAAACTGTGACAACCATGCAAGCTTAACGGTTCCAGTAGGACCATTTCTCTGCTTACCAATGATAATTTCAGAAACACCTGCCTCTTCGGAATCACGGTTATAATAGTCATCACGATAGATGAACATAACAACATCGGCATCCTGCTCAATGGCACCAGATTCACGTAGGTCAGATAACATCGGACGCTTGTCCGGACGCTGTTCTACTGCACGTGATAGCTGAGATAATGCAATCACAGGACAATTAATCTCTCTAGCCAAGGCTTTTAATGAACGAGAAATTTCTGAAATTTCCTGCTGTCTAGATTCACTTTTCTTGCCACCAGACATCAACTGAAGGTAGTCAATAATGACAAGACCAAGGTTATGTTCCAATTTAAATTTACGACATTTGGATCGAAGTTCAGTAATAGAGATACCTGGTGTATCATCAATAATTAATCCTGATTCACCTACTAATCTAGCACTTTCCATCAACTTTGCCCAATCATCATCGTTCAAATCACCACTACGAATGGATTGCGAATCTACCTTTGAGTTCATCGCTAGAATACGATTCACCAACTGATTCTTTGACATTTCTAGACTAAAAATTGCTGTTGTAATCTTAGATTTGACTGCAACATATTCTGCGATATTTAGTACAAATGCCGTCTTTCCCATAGAAGGTCTTGCAGCAATTAAGATTAAATCCGATGGTTGTAACCCTGCCATCTTATAATCTAAATCATAAAATCCAGTCGCAATACCAGTGACACTGCCCTTATTTCGTGACGCTGCTTCGATACTATCTAACGATTGAATTACTACCTCTTTGATGCTAACAAAGTCTCCACTTCCTCGATTTTGTACAATGTTAAATACTTCCTTTTCTGTCTCTTCTAGAATTGTGTCAACTTTTTCTTTATCAAGATAGCATTGATTTGTAATACCTTCAGTGACCTTAATGAGACGACGAAGCAATGCTTTTTCACTAACGATATTGGCATAATATCGAACATTCGCTGAGGTAGGAACTGATCGAATCAAATCACTGATGAATTCGATACTACAAAGCTCTGGTGGAACTTCTTTTTCTCTTAGCTTATTCTGAAGTGTAATCAAGTCAACAGGTTTTCCCTCATTAAATAATTCCATCATTGCATCGTAGAGTACCGAATATTGGTGCTGATAGAAATCGTCTGACGTAACTATTTCAGAGGCAGCAATAATAGCATCTCGATCCATAATCATAGAACCTATCACAGATTGTTCTGCTTCTGCACTGTGCGGTTGTATCTTTTTTATAAATGCCTCATCCATCGCAGATTCCCTTTCTATCCTTTTTATAAGCTATCTACCTTAACCTTTAGCTCGGCTGTTACCTTTGGATGTAACTTAATTGGTACGGAATAACTTCCCATATTACGAATTGGATCATTCAAGGTATATTTCTTCTTATCAATATCATAGCCTAGCTGTTCTTTTACAGCAATGGAGATTTCCTTTGTGGATATGGAACCAAACGTACGGCCACCTTCACCTGCTTTGATCTTTAATAAAATGCTCTTTGTTTCAATTTCTGCTTTTAACTTCTGTGCAGCTTCTAAAATTTCCTGTTCCTTTTTTGCCTGAGCAGCTTTTTGAAGCTTTAGATCATTTAAATTCTTCGGTGTTGCTTCAACGCCAAGTTTCTTTGGAAGAATGAAGTTTCTTGCATAACCATCACTTACATTGATAATTTCACCCTTCTTACCATGTGCTTTTACGTCTTCTAGTAATATAACTTGCATTATATGTCACCCTCCTGTGTCATTTTCAATAATACTTCTTTTACCTTATTCATTGCATCCTTCACAGTGCAATCACTTAGCTGTGCTCCAGCCACACTCATATGACCGCCACCACCTAGTTTTTCCATAACCACTTGAACATTCAGTTCATCGATGGAACGGGCACTAATATATATTTTCCCGTTTAGCGGAGTAAATACAAACGAAGCAATAATATTGTTAATGCTTAATAACTCATTTGCAACTTGTGCTCCTAATACGGTTGGACTATCCAATCCTTCAGCCAAACATTCTGCAAATGCAAATTTATTCATTAAAAACTCGGTTGAAGTAATGGCATTCGCTTTTGCCATATATTCCGGAACATCCGTACGAAAGGATTTACGAATTCTTGTTACATCTGCGCCACTACGTCTTAAATATGCAGCTGCTTCAAACGTACGAACACCAGTTTTTGTTAAAAAGTTATTCGTATCAATCATAATTCCAGAATACATTGCATCTGCCTCAACTTGTCGCAGCTTTAGTCCTTCTCCAATGTATTGTAGAATCTCTGCTACCATCTCACAAGAGGATGAGGCATATGGCTCGATATAGGATAATACCGCATTCTCCACTGCTTCTCCAGTTTGACGATGATGGTCTAAAACAATAATCGTCTTCGTTAAATTTAGTAACTCAGGACATTCCGTATAATTCGGACGATTTACATCAACGACCACAAGCAAGGTATTCATATCTACAATTTCGATTGCTTGTGCACTATTTAATACCATATCCTCTTCATAGTCTGGATTATTCATAAATCTTGTTAAGATTGGACGTATTGAACTTGTAACCTCATTAATAACAATATGAGCCTTCTTGCCCAAGGTCTTAGCAATACGATAAATACCAATCGCTGCACCAAAGGAATCCACGTCACCAATGGAATGTCCCATGATTACGATTTTATCCTTTGCTTCTATAAATTCCTTTAATGCATGAGCCTTAACTCTAGCTTTAACCCTTGTATTCTTTTCTACTGAGATACTCTTGCCACCGTAATAATAAATCTTCTCGCCTTCTTTTACGACCGCTTGGTCTCCACCTCGTCCTAAAGCAAGGTCGATTGCAGCTCGTGCAAACTCATATCCTCTCGAGTAAGAATCTGCATTTACGCCAAGTCCCATACTTATCGTAACATTCATCTCATTACCGATGTTAACACTTCTTACTTCCTCTAGGATAGAAAATCTATTATTCTGAAGTTGCTGCAAATATTTGTTTTGGAATACAAAGATATATTTATCCTTTTCCAACTTTTTAATGACTGCATCTATACTTTGCATGTATTTATTTATCTTACGATCCACTAAAGCCGTTAACAAAGAACGACGGACTTCATCGATACTTTCCAATGCTTCCTCATAATTGTCGATATATAATAGACCAACAATCTGTCTTTGATCACGATTTTCTTTCTGAAGGGATATAATCTCTGTTTCATCATGTAAATATATTGCAATGAGATAGGAGGAATCCCCACTTTGATCATCTTGAATATAATCATTGTCATCTTCAAAATCTGGTACATTTACCTTTCGTAATACGACACAGAAATTAGACTCCTTATACTGAAGATGCACTTGAACATCTAGTTCACTGGCTGGTAAGATATCTCCAGTTATCTCAGGGAATATACTTGTAATCGAATGTCTTGCTCTGCGTTCAACACCTATAATATCGCAGAATTCATCATTTGCCCACAGCATCTTTCCTGTATTATCTAACACTGCGTATGGTATCGAAAGTTCTTTTAGTAACTTACTCTGTACCTGTCCATAGTTCGTTGCAAATCGTACCATATCACCCATAATACTTGGTCGTTTCACAAAGTATAAGGATACAGCAATCACAAAATAAAGAAGGACAAAACATGCCATTACAATACTTGCCTTCCGATCAATCACATAAATACAAAGATTCATCGCAACAAGTAAAGCAGTAAGAAATAATGGCCACCTTAAATATGCTTTTATCGGTCCTGAAAGCTTTCTTTTATTTTTCATTTTACCTGCTCCTTTTACAACCAAAAGTACTGCAATTGTAACCTTTATTATATCATTATTCCATCATAATTGAAAGTCTTAATGTTGAAACGGTTAAAATAATGAAGATAAGCCTCTGATAGTTAACAGCTCTTTGCTATATTTAGTAGCTCATTATGTACTTGAATTGTTGCCATCGTAGTACCAGTATTAATCTTAGCAATAAAATATAACACGATCATCTGATTGCTGTCATCAATGGAAACATATGGACCCGTCCAACCATCCCAACCATAGGCACCAAGGCCTGCTTTTAGACTAGACTCTTGTTCATTGATTAACATACGTACTAAAAATCCATATCCACACCCTTTAGTACTCTCCCAATTAAAGGTTCGTTTTTGTTCTTGGTTCAGATGGTTTTGTTTCATCAACCTTAACAATTCTTTTGAAAGAAACTGTTTGCCATGAGCATATCCTTCCTGTAGTAGCATACATGCAAACTTAGCATAATCCCCAATCGTTGATACAATACCAGCACCTCCTGATTCGAATTCTGGTTTCTTCTTTGGATCAAATATGGCTAGATTATATCCATCATAAGGTTTCAGCATTCCTGTGTCCTCATCATTTTCATATACAATTGCTTGACGGTGCCACTTTTCTTTCGGAATAAAGAATCCAGTGTCCTCCATGGAAAGTGGTTTAAATAGTGCTTCGTCTAGATAATCACCTAACGTTTGCTTCGTTATCACTTCAATTACTGCACCAAGAACATCTGCAGAAGTACCATAGCGCCATTCCTTTCCTGGTTCAAAAGCGAGTGGACATTTTCCTATCTCTTTCACAAATTCCAAGGTAGTCATAGTTGGTTGTCCATTCTCATACTGGCAAATACATTGATCATATACTTTAGCAACCGCTGATCCTGCAGCATTATCCCCCTCTGGATATACGATTCCTGAGGTCATCGTAAGAAGATCATAGATAGTTACCTCTCTCTTGATTGGCATTAAAGCATCTCCGGTTGCTATGAGTGGATGATGAAAGGTATCGATGTACTTTGACACTTGATCCGTTAATGCTAACTTTCCTTGATCAACTAGCATGAGAATCCCAACCGCTGTAATCGGCTTAGACAAAGAATATAAACGAAAAATTGTTTCTTGTTGCATTTGAATCTTTTGCTCTAAATTGGAATACCCAAAGCTTTGATTGTATATGATTTGATTGTCTTTGATTGCAAGTACATTGGCTCCTGCTATGTAGTGTGAAGTTATCTCGCGTTCTATGATATCTCTAACTTTGTCTTCCTTATGCATGGTATCAGTTCCTTCTTTCCTAACCTAGGATATACTCCTAATAGCTATTATACTTTGATTTGTCAACGTACCAAAGTCATTATAACAGAACTTACTATAAAATTGAAGAGTTGTAATAAAGAAGATTAGTCAAGTATGTATGGCATTAAAGCGAAATCTCATAAATGAGTTTTATCTCATTTCATCTAGCTTCAATATGCCTATTTATCTATATTCTTTTAAATTTCATATTCCATCTCATATCATCGAATTTCATCCTTAATAAAAAGAATGGTGTACAAATTGGTGTAACCATATTAACCAAAGATGTTTGCATTACTTAGTCGAATCATGTCTTTCTTTGCTTTATTTCTACTACAAAACGTATAAATGTCGGCTGTCGTTTTAATATTTTTGAGCCCTAACACTACCTGTGTTGTTTTCATTTGCACATCATTCTCATAACATCTAAGCAAAGGAATGCCTTGTGACATGTGGCTAAAACTTCGGAAGTAAGCACGCTTCTCAACTTTCTTTCTCTGCAAGCTCCCTCTCTGTTCTATTATGCGAAGAAACGATTCTCTTCAATTCAAGATTAACGTAACCGGGATAGATTGGTTTTCGCTCACTCGTAGTAAAAACAAAGTCCGTGTAACCACGTACCGAAATATCTCTATTATACCCCATAGCCTATTGATATTCCTTTTGTTTCATCAATGCATTTTTACTTCAATAAGCATTGGAATTTCTTTTTCTGATTCTTTCGTTTTGGTAGAATTAATGTCATAATGAATTGCTTCATCTGTCTTTTCTCTCATGTACTTCAACGTCTTATTGATTACAATAAGTTCATCTTTAAAGTTTATGCAATCCCACGTCAGTGCGCATTCCGGTACCAAATAGAACAACTAACATTGGTTCAAATCTTTGATAATAATTATTCTCTCTTACGTAATTCAAAAGCTTCGTCTGTTGCACTGGATTTAAAGGATGCTTAGTTTTTTCTTCTGTTCTAATTACATCTTTTAATATTTTAGTTGTAGGATTCTTAAAAATAATTTCTTCTTCAATTGCCTTTGAAAGACAAGAGTTCACTAAATTGTTAATGTACTTGATTGTTCCAGTAGAAAGTTTCTTCTCTTAACAAGGCTATTATAGAGCTTTAAAATATTGCTTCTTTTAATATCTTTAATTTTGCTTTTTCCAATTGTATCTTCAACATACCAAGTCCAATACTTACAATAATTAGTCCTCGTCTCCAATTTCAAATTAACCTTATACATGGTCATACATGTTATAAACCATTGGTTTGTAATTCTATCTATATTCAATAGTTCCTCATGGTGAGGAAGTTAAAAAAATATACTATATATTTCTTCTCAAAATAGTAATTATGTAGTATAATTAGTTATCGTTTAAGGAGGTGTGTTAATGGAAAAATTATTTCAATACGAAACTCAACTTGTTAAATGTTTTCAATCGAATTACTCAATACCTAAATCTAATTTATTAATTGAAGAAATGAAAATTCGTTGGGGAAATATTGACTTGGTTGAAATAAATAATACATCTCTACCTTTTACTTTGGACCAATGCAAAATACTAAGCAAACCGTCATCTTCCAGAATTTTTATGCGCTTAAAAAATAAAAGACCAATTTCAAAGCAAAAATTATTTGATGGATTAGGGCTCAGTGAATCAACTTTTGATAAAGCTTTATCTGAATTAACTAAATTTGATTTGATATATAAAGAAAATAATCTTTATTATAGAAACGTAAACTTCGTCTTTCCTAATGTAATAATAACTGGATATGAAGCAAAATTATATGATTATAACAAAGCATTTTATCAAGCATGTATTAATAAAGAATACGTTGACTATAGCTATATGGTTTTTCCTATCGATGTTGCAATTAATATCATGAACAAGCATAAAGAAGTTATTAGATCTTTGAATTTAGGATTAATTGGTGTGTCCAAATATAATAATCAACTATTAATCGAACCCATAAAACGTCAGCCTATAAAACCGTATATTCGATTAATGAATTTGGCGCTTTCGTATAAAGCCATTAGAATTTAAGAGAGCCACATTTCTGAGGTGACCCCTTAAAGTTAGACTTTATTGCGAAGTAGAAAAATCTACTTCGCATTTTTTAGTTATGCTGCCAAGAGGTTGAGCCTGTATTCAACAGGAGTCATCCAACCTAGTTTTTCTTTGATTCGTTGATTATTGTAATACTCTATATATTTATCAATTGCCCCTTTAAGCTCATCATAACTGTTATAAATTTCTCCGTAGTACATTTCTTGTTTCATTATCCCAAAGAAATTTTCCATAACAGAATTATCATGACAGTTCCCTTTCCTAGACATACTTTGAAAGATTCGATGTTCTTGTAAAGTATGAACATATGTTTTCATCTGATATGCCCAACCTTGATCTGAATGAAATGTTCTGCGATATGGACAATCAGACGTAATTTTTATTGCAGTGTTTAGAGCATCCATTATACTTTTTGCAGATGGCGTTAATGATACTCCATAACTTATAATCTCTCTATTACATAGATCCATAAAAGGATCTAAATACAATTTCTTTATGATTATACGACCTTTTGAATCTATATCATAATACTTAAATTCTGTCGTGTCTGTCGTAATCTTCTGATGTGGTAATTTTGTATCAAAACGTCTTCGTAATCTGTTTGAAGCAACTTTCCCAACTTTTCCTTTGTATGAACTATACTTACGACTTTTTCTTGTAAAAGAAGTAACTTGCAAGGATAATTTTTGAATAATTCGTTGAACACGTTTCTTGTTTACTAAGTATCCTTGTTTACGAAGCGCACCTAATATACGTCTGTATCCAAAATCTTTATGAATTAAACGAAGCTCCAAAATCTTTTCTTCTATTTCCTTGTTCGGATTTTCTCTAGTAAATCTTTTTTGCCAGTACATATAAGTTGCCTTTGGGAAGCCGACAACTGCGAGAATATCTTTTAATTTGAATTCTCCTCGGAGGCTGTGGATGATTCTCGCGATTTTTTCAGAAGAGCTTCCTCCTCTAAACGCAACCTCCTCAGTTCTTTTAAATAGGCATTCTCTATTCTCAGTTTTAAAAGTTCATCTTCAAGTTCTCTTACGTGTTCGTCAGTTGTATCCACAGTGGATGTACAATTAACAATATCTGAAGATACTAATTTAAGATTGTTTTTACTATTTGATTCCAATGACTTCTTACGACCTTTCTTCTTAGGTCTCAAAGCATCAGATCCAGCTATTCTGAAATCATTTACCCACTTTGCTATCTGTGCAGGATTATTAATTCGTTCTTGGAGTGCTAAATCTTGATATGAAACCTCACTTGATAAATATAACTCTACCACATGAAGTTTATATTCAAAAGAGTAATTTATTTTATTTCGCGAACGTTTTAATCCATCATCACCCATTTTTGAATAGGCTAACACCCATTTTTTATATTAGACCATGCTGGAATACCATAAGTTTCAGCTAAATATATATATCCACCGTCACCGTTTAAGTATGCATCAACAACTTTTTTCTTAAATTCATACATATATTTAGCCATAAAAAGACCGACCTCCCAATCGTTAGATTTTTGGTCTAACTTTTGGGGGTCGGTACATTCTGTGGCTCTTTTTTATACAATTAATGAAATTCTTTTTTTTAAGGTCTCAATTCCCATAATCCATGCATCTAAATGTTTTGCATCTGATTTAATTCTATCATATACCTCTTTTTTATTTGACAAACCATTAAGAATATTATTATATAAATTCTTTGCCTTATTAATTTCATCCAATACAAATTTTACCTTGTCTGAAATGTTACTATATTTATTTATTTTATTAATAAATAAATATAAAGCTTCCCAATATTGTTGCTCTAAATCAACAAATGAAATAGCATCTTGATCATTTACTACATTACCATCAATATAACTTCCATTAAGTAGACTTTCTATATTTATAACGTCTCTAATATTATTTAAATTATCAAAAGTAATATATGTAAACAAAGGCAGGCTAGTATATCGCTTCTTTCTTCTCCCAATACTATCAACTTCCTCAAATCTATCTTTGCTAAACTTTCTTAGATTATTAAACCATCCCGTAGCAACATATTCACAATCTAACATTGCAAACAATATAGAGTTTATAAATGTGTACCCTACTAATATATTGAATCCTGCATTTTTTAGGGAATAAATAAAGTAAAATATATTTGTTAGATATTGTTCATCAAAATATTCATAATTTTTTTCCTGAATTTTTTCATAGCAAAGTGAGAAATAAATTCCACTTTTGTTATCAATATTATCATTGATATCTTCTATCATCTCATCAACATCGGTCTTACTATGAAAGAAACTTGCCGAAATAATTAATGATAAATAGTATTTTTCAAAGACATAGTTCGAATAACAATATTCATAAATATCTAGTGAATAGTCAAATTTCCAGTCCAAATCTTGAATATAAAATCCAGGAGTTATCAGTTGATTTGAAATCTTTTTCGAATTCTCTGCATGTTTATCTAAAAACTCTAATATCTCTTTTGTTTGTTTTCTCCAATCACGTCTAGTTATCTTTATTGGATAACAAATTTCATTATCTAAGTTTTTAAAGATTTTTCCGTCAAAGGTGGAATAATATAATTGTGGGTCCAAAAATGTATTATCTTTATTAAATAGGGCGTTATCTTTAAGATATTCTTCTATTGAAGAAAACTTTTCTTCTCTAGGTGAAAAAATTCCTCCGCTTAAATATCCATGACTGATTGCCATATCCATTTTCTTACCTTTTGCTGCTCCATGTTGAGCAAGAATCTTTGTCATAATTCTCATCCTTCCCTAATAACTTTAATGGATTCTAATAAACTAGTAACATCATTGAACCTAAATGTCATATCAACTTGCAACAGTTTATGAACTATCATAAACAGTTGGCGGTTTCTTTCGGAATCATCAATACTTCTAAAAAAAATATCTTCCAAATCCCTTTCATACTTACTTAATAGATCTTCATGTGGCTTATTTGATCTTTTATTAATAAATATTTTTAATGGATTTATATTGGTTACTATTTCAAAGACTATTAATCCAGTTGAATACAAATCACTAGTAAAATCCGCCTGCACAGCATTACCATAATATTGTTCTGGAGATGCATAATCACGTTTTCCCATTATATACCCTAATTCAGTTGTATTTCTACCCACAAGTTTAACCATACCAGGATCAATTACAACAATTTTATTATCACATATCATAATATTGTCAGGTGAAATATCTCTATGTACAATATCATATTTTACATATTTAGCAATTATTAGTGCCATCTGCCAAAGAAACTCAATAGCATAATCATCTCTTGATTCTATAGAACTAGATGAACTCAATAATTCCTCTAAAGTAACTCCATTAATAGCCTGTTCAACTAAAAGATCATAAAATCGCTGACCAGATTTAATATTCTTTCGAACTGCAAATATTTTGGGAAAACCTGTATCTTCTTCTTCACAAACTTGTACATATCTATTAAATGATCTTTTCCTATAATATAATAAATCTGATGTTGTACCGATATCCCCTATAAAATCATCTACATCAGCTAATTTATCTACAACTTCATCAACATTTCCACACTCTGTAACTATGATGCTTTCAGGAATGACAATATCCTTTAAATGATCAAAAAACTTTGCTATATATATCGGTGTTCCTTCTTCATCATCAATAAAGTAACTAATGGATTGACCTCTTATATTTCGGTTTAGTCGTATGTGAAAATTATCACTCCATATTTCTTTATCTCTTAGTGTGCTCTCTATTTCATCAATTAATGCCATTATACACCCCTTAAAAGCTTTATTAATAGAATCAGCTTGTTGATTCTTTATGCCTATATATAGAATGATTCTTTACAATTCTGAAAGTTATTACATGAATTACTTTTCCACCTCATAATCAAACTATTTTCATATAATCTTAGCATTGGTTGAACCAATATTTGGTATACCTAAATTATGGATGAGCTTTAGCAAAGAGGTTGATCTTGCTTTTTCTTTATTTCATGCATAATCTATTCCTCTTATTTGCTTCGAACTTTAAAATTCACTGTATATTCTTCAAGTAAATCTATTGCTCTTAACTTATATTGTATTAATAGTCTTCCTATATTTTCAGTGTTTTTAAAATTTTCAGTTTGACAACATGCTATAATAAATCCATGTATGTTTTTCTTTAACTTGTCTAATAATTGTGGGGTGATAATTCGAATATCTTTGTTTGGAGAACAAGCATACTCAAAGTAATTGCTATTATGTATCATTATAGGAACACCTTTTGCTCCCTCATCTTTATAAAAATTATTAAACCAAACAAATGAACCATTAAGCTGATTACAATCAGCTTTACAAATGTTATCAGTTACAGTTTCATTTTTACATTCAATAATAAGATAATTATTTTCTCCAAGTGCTACAAAATCATCTGGTCCTTTTCCGGTTTCTCTTTCTGGTTGATTAGCTGTAAATCCAAGAGAGTTAAAAAGGTCAGCAATAGCATTCTCAAATCTCTTTGATGTACCTTCTTCGAATCTCAAATCTTCTAATATAGAATTCATAATATGTAAATACTTGTTGTTGTCATATTCTCCATTCATAATATAATCTACAATATTTCTAGATTGGTCAGTAACTTTTCCAACTATTTTATCAAACTGTACACCTTCAATAGGCTTTAATATTTCTCTATTTTCATTCTTCGCAGATTTAAGAATCTGTTGTGCCTCATGTTTATCATACTGGTTGACATACTCAGCCATTAACTGCTTATAGTAACCCCTAAGTCTTTTATCTTGTAATTTATTTATTTCATCGTTTAGCTCTAATACAGATTTCTTGTATTCGCCAATCTCAGAATAATCAAATGCTTTTCTTAACGCAATTGAAAATGAATTGACATTAGGTGATTTAGGATATGAAACATTTGATGTAACACTTTTACATAATTGTACCCATTGTTTATCCCTTTTCAAAATGTAATCACATACCTTAGCTATTTCATCAATTTCGCTTCCTTCGATTTGCTCGCACATTTTCTCCGATAACTTAAACTGCTCTTTCGTAGCTTTACTGAAATACTCAAATCCATCATCAAGATATAGCATATCTGTCAACTTATTTCCTATAAGAAAAACTAGACAGTAATCACTATTAGAACGTACTCCTCTACCCATACCTTGCTCAATTCTCTGTATCTGCTCTTGCTGTATTCTTTTGCTTTTTCTTACTACTTCTTCTTCATAAATATCATTTAAATTAGTTGTATTAGGTAGACCGTCTATCACCAAAATTCTGCAAGAATTATCTGGCAAATCAATACCATCATATCTATTAACTATTACTGTTAATCCATGTTCCTGTGCTTTTAATTTCTTTATACCTGTGACTATATTGTCTTTAGATAAAACCACAGCCCCAATAGACTCCAATATTGAGCCGCTGAAAAAGAAGGTACAATCACGACAACGTTATAATCTTTTGACATCTCTACCAGCTTATATCTAACATCTTCATCAAGAATGTCCTTGTTGATAATTTTAGGTGTTAAAATTAATCTTTCACCAATATCATTTGCTTTTTCTGGTGAGATAATTTTATTTACCTTATCAAAATCCACACCGAGTAGTGTTGCAAAGGGACTATCATCAGGTAAAGTAGCACTTAAGTAGATTCTCCTCTTGGCATCTTCAAAACTTTCAATTTTATGTATAGGTATAGAATTTGGTATAATCTGTATTTTGTTATATGAAATATAGCAATGTGATAATTTTAACACCTCTTTAATAAGGTCAAAATTGAATTTCAAGTATCCAAGTTCTGCATTTTTTGCAAGAATCTTGTAAACATCCTTCTCTTTATCTTGCCATTCCCAAAAGGGAACTAATAAATTCTCATAAATATTTCTACCAGTAATTAAATCAAGAAGTCGTCCTTCCGCTTGCTCATTCAGAGATTTATGAAATAATTTAATTAATTCGAAATAGACATCATCTCTAGGAATTGTTATAGAAAACTGTTCTTGTATCGTTAACATACAAGCATGAATATCATCAATAATAACACTACCTATAGGATAGTTATCACATTCTCGCATTCCAAAAATACTCTTTCCATTTATTAACTTTTGAATATTGATTATTAATATAGCTTTCTTCCTTTGATAGTCATAATCTCTTTCTGTATCTGTAACCTTAATACCCAACAATTCTGCTTGTTTTATAACTTGACTTACAAGATATGCATCTGGTACTACATACAGAGCTGGTCCAAATCCCTCATTTAAACAACTTTGTAAAATCATTAGTGCAACAACAGTTTTTCCACTACCAGTGTTCATTTTTATTATATTGTCTTGATTATTTCTAGTTTCAAACCATTGTTTCCATACTTCTCCCTGAACATCTCTTGGATATTGAAACTTTTCATCTTTTTCTGTTAAGCCCATAAAAATATCTCTCGGGTCAATTGGTTTCGAAATTGTTCCAAGTCCAAGTTTATTAAAGTCTATCATATATTCCCCCCGCTTATTGTAATTATCCATATTTTACTATATTAATTTTATAACATTATTTTACATATTTCAACCTCATCTCTTAGAAACTTACAAATTAAAAAGTGAGACTCATTGCCAGCACTTTATGCTATAAATCAACAATATAATTATCATTAAAAATACTGACTACTCTTTTTCCATTAACCGCATCATCAATCCTGATTTTATCAGAAGCATAATGAAACATCCTATGATGATTTTCACATAAGATAATAACATTATCAACATCCTGAGTTCCACCTCGTGACAGCATCTTTAGATGATGTGCCTCACAATATTCCTTTCCATTATCCATATGAAATGAATATCCATAATTCTGACATTTATAATTATGTTTCATTTTTTATTGGTTAACTAATCTTTGATATCTTTTTATTCTGGTGTATGTTACCTCTTGTGACTCATCTGGAATTCCTTCATCTTCCTCTAAGTCATGTTTTAAGTTCATATCCATTAAGCTACTCACATCTTTATTACTATAAATATGAATTCTATTATTCTCGTCATATAGATATAGGTCTAAGACATCTTCCAACATATATATTTTATGAATGTGTTCTCCCATTTTTTCCCTTACACTTTCCACAAGTATTTTTTATCGATACTGCCGTCCTTACTAAAAAACTTATAAACTTTTACATTAATGTCATCTATAGAATTATTAACCTCTAGAAGTTTTATTATGGAATCATAAGACCTTCCCGTCACCATTTTTATAGTATTTACAGCAATACCTTTATCTAGCATCTAAATTATTCTTCTTGCAGCAAATAAATCGCCAGATTGAGTTTGTACTAGTTCTCACATGATCTTTAAAAAGATAGTATAATCTCTTTCATTGTAAGCAACAGCATTATGCTTTAAAAATAATTTATCATCTTGTTTATAATAATTTTAAAGTATGTACTCTCTTATTTTTATATATCTTTGTACTAAATACACCAAATCATCATCTAACGGTAATTCAATTTGATTAAGCCTCAACACCTTATTATCTAAATCAAGATTATTTATTTTCAACTTAATAATCTTTGAATTCTTAAAAGCGTATTTCAGGATTAGCTTCACAACTATAACAGAGACAAACCTATGATAGATACTAATATAAGTTTTAGTATCTGAGTTATTATCATTGAAAGTATCTAGTTCCTTATAAATTTCATACTCATTATATAGAAGCTCATTAATATCTGCATATAAGTTTTCAATTTGATTGTCTGATGCAATAACTTTACTCTCACTCTTTTTTGAGAAAAAATAATTTCCTTTAAACCCAAATTAAATCGATTCAATAGATAAACATCAGAGAACAATTCATTCTTTATGTTATATTTATCCGCGACTTCATTGAAAAAATCAGTTAAATAAGTAACATATGTATTGGCTGTTCCTTGAGAAGTAATTTTACTATTATTAATATATACTTTCAGACTCTCAATAAGTTCAATTTCTCCAACACTACTTTAAAAATATTATCAAATTTGACCTTTTTTCATCGCCATATTTTTCTATCATATAGTCAATGAATGCTCATATTTTTGTCTCATTGTGTTCAAGTCTATATTGCCTAGTAGCCTCACCTTTCGAACTACCAAATTTATTTAACCAATCAAGGTAACTGCGTTGTAAAAATTTCTATTTTATCTTCGTTTTATAACCTACAATTTGTCCTGTTAGTTCATCTCTTACTTCTGTTGGGCGATACCAATATACAATGTCAGCCAAAAACATTATTGTCTAAGGTTAGGTTTTCCAGTCTTAGCTTTTATGATGGTCTTATACCAGGCTTCTGGAATTATATTACCTGTAAAGTTCAGTTTTCCTACTTCATCTACGATTTTATTTCCTGCACTTATCAAGTTCACTACTATCACCTTCTTTCTGCTTGTTCTATCAACCATTTATCAAGCAATTCTTTATTTTCGTATTTCCTAATAGATATCTTCACCGTAGGGAATCCCTCTGTATTTAAGAGTTTATATGCTGTCGAGATACCAATGCTTAGTAATCGCACATATCATTTGCAGTTAAGAGCGTTGTATCCTTCTGTGTTTATACCACTTTTATAACTTCCACCTTTCTTTATCTTATTTTTAGATATAAAAAAGGAATCTAAGTGTGATACTTAAATTCCCTTTTAGATAATATTATTTATTTGTGTATGGTTGTTTGGTGCATAAAAAAACCGCCATATCAGATGATATGACGGTAATCACTTTATAAAATATATTTTACACTTTAGGTGTACAAGTGGTGTAAATTGCTTCACAAAACACTTGAAACCATAGACAAATCAATAGATTAGTCAAGTGTGTATGGCATTAAAGCGATGTGACGAGCACGTTTGATAGCTACTGTAAGAGCTCTCTGGTGCTTAGCACAGTTTCCTGTAATACGACGAGGAAGGATCTTTCCTCTTTCGGAAACGTATCTCTTTAATTTGTTTACATCCTTATAGTCGATTCCTGCGTTAGTTTTATCTGCGCAGAAAACACAAACTTTCTTTCTTCTACGGGTCATACGTCTCTTCATTGGAGCGTCGCCCTTATCGCCTTTATCCTGTTTATTAAAAGCCATTATTATTTCCTCCTATCCATCGATTCACCAAGACATGCGCCCTTGGTATTCTTATACATCTGTTGTCTCATACACAGATTTAATTGAAAGGAAGCTCCTCATCAATTCCATCTGGTATATTCATAAATCCGTCTCCGGCGGCTGCACTTGGGGTTGGTCGAGCAGATGGCTGATAACTTCCAGATTCGCTAGATGAGCCTTTGCTCTCTGCAAATTCAGATTCTTCAATCACAACTTCAGTTGTGTAAACTTTCTGACCTTCCTTGTTTGTGTAACTACCAGTTTGAATTCTTCCGGTAACCGCAATCTTAAGTCCTTGTCTGTAATACTTCTCTGCATGCTCAGCAGACTTTCCAAAAGCTACACAGCTGATAAAATCAGCATCCTGTTCACCTTGTTTTTTAAATCTGCGATCTACAGCTAATGTAAATCTAGCAATTGCCAACGAGTTCTCACCCTGAGAATATCTGACTTCCGGATCTCTAGTAAGTCTACCCATTAAAATGACTTTATTCATTTAAGGAAAACCTCCTTTTAATTATGCGTCCTGTCTAATGCATAAAAATCTGATTACATTCTCCATAATACGAATTCTCTGTTCGATTTCGTTTGGAGTTGTAGAATCAGCATCGAATTGGATGAAATAGTAATAACCTTCTTTCATCTTCTGGATTTCGTAAGCTAATCTCTTCTTACCCCAGTCATCAACGTTAGTAATTGTACCGCCGAATCTAGTAATAAGTTCTTTTACCGCTTCTACTGTAGCGTTCTTAGCTTCATCCTCGATTTTTGCATTTACAACTAAGGCTAATTCATATTTGTTCATAGTTGTGTGCACCTCCTTTTGGTCTCTGGCCCTTTCTTAAAAAAGAGCAAGGAATTAAATATACATATCACAATTCGATATTATATCATACAAGTTTTTGTTAAGCAAGTAATTTTTCACTGATGAATTCTAGTAATTTTGCTCAATATTCTCTTTGGACTCTAACTTTGGATAAGCATACTTACTATCCAATGGCTTCCTTTTCAAAACAATACGAGACAGAGCTCTGAAACTCCAAAGGTCTACCATTTGGTGGAGCTTTGATAATAATGCAAGTTCTATACCAAGGAGAAAAGAAATCAAGGTGATTGATTTAATAAAATCAAATCGTAAGGCAATCCCTTTTACAAATGTAGCTTCAGAAAGTAATAATCTCCACTGCTGTATAAAATCAGATATAACTTCTTTATAATGTGAAAAATCTGACCACCTTGTTGGTATCCAACGATCTGAAACATAAAGAGCATGATTACCTATCATAATGATGATGAATACACCAAGTAGTGCAAATCCAATATGTATCCAAAAGGAAGGGGTAAATCTCTTAATTTGACCAAACATAGAATGTAACAAACAAAGAAGTAATAAAAGCATAGGCACCCAATAGACATTGCTCCATGTCATAACAAGATAGTTTTCTTCCAGCATTGTATTGTCACCCAACCCATAGATGCCACAAAACTGTTTTGCATAGTATCCACCATTATCCTCACTAAACTTCATTTCTAGATTTAAAAAACTTGTGGATTCCTCTGCTTCTTCAAGAAAAATGCCCTCAACTTTAGCCTCTACGATACCTCGAACCACATAAGTACGATCACCAATCATAATTGACAACTCTAGCACATCTATACTTTGAAATAATTCATATGCAAGATCTTTGGTCAAAACGCAACCATAATCATCACCAACTACTAATAGATTGCCAGCAATCAAAGTCATTGGAGTTATGTGTTGAATATCTCCATAAACACTAAAACAATTCGTGATTACTAAGGTCCCAATCCCAGCTACCTTTACAGTACCTTCTTTTTGAGTATATGCGGTGATTTCGTTCAGCTTACATGTTCTTTCTTTCATTTCCTTTTCCAGACAGGTTATTAGATACTTTTTGGTTACTCCATCCTTCAGCCAAACACCCACACTGTCATATTGTTGCCTTAAATCCCAAAACTTAATGGTCACAAGCACTAATAGCAATGCAATAGCTAACAATTTCATCCATACTATGATTCTCTCTCTCATTCCTATCACCCAGTTTCCCACATTATACAATCATCTTATTGTTGTCCTAAGCGTATCGTATCCCCATCTTGAATCATCTTATTACTACCTGTAATCACAGTGTCCCCATTGGTGAGAAAAGAATCAATCACTGCCCTCTTAGCATCCTTTTTTATCACAGTGACATCAACACGAGAAGCTTTTACCACATGTCCAAGAATGCTCGATGACTCTTTTGGAACTAGAACGTAATATCCAATACTATCTTGGCGTAACGCTGTAATTGGTACACAATGGTCACTTTTCATCTCAGTTTTACTGTAAATGAAGGATCCAATGGCTCCAAGGATATAATCTCCCTGTTTCATTGTTGCATCAAACCCAGCAGTAACACTTTCAGGGTTGACATATACTCTATCAACTAAGATCTCGATCGGATCCTTATGCCCTTGTAGATTTATGAGTATTTGATCCCCTACTTCAACATAAGGAAAAAGTTCTTTTGAAAAACTCGCCTCAAAATAACAATCACTAGAAGCAATGACTATTTTGTCCTCTTGGCTAGTTACTTTAAAATTTTCTAAGGTAAAATTACTTACCGTTCCTTCTACCTCAGAGAATAAGATTCCCTCCTGCTGCTTTAGTTGCTCTAATTGCCCAATTATTTCGGTTTTCTGATTTATCTCCTGTTTTGCTGCTTCTAACGTCTGCTCAGACAAGGATAACAAAGAATTGGATGAGATACTCTCTCGTTCTTCCTCCGTTAATGCCTCATTTGCTTCTTCCCAAGTATCTTGCGCTAAATCGAATTGCTCTTTTGCATGATTTAATTCCGTTAGTAGATTCTCCTCACGGTCAGAATCCTCATAAACCTTTTGCATTACTTTATTATACTCAGATACAGCCTTATCATAGGCTTTTTTTGCTTTGTCTAAAGTCTCCTTTACCTCTTTGATAGTATCGTTATAAGCAGTCTCTGCTTTTCTTAGATTTTTTTCATTGTTTGCGCTAAGAACATCCAACGCTTCTTGCTTTACGATAACCGCAAGCTCCTTTTCGTGGGCAGTCACCTTATCCACCTCAAATGGTTTCACAACAAGCGAATACAACTTTTTTTTAGTTGCTTCTACTTTTCTCTGAGCATCCTTACTCAATTGTTCTGTAACTGCTTGATTTACACTTGTCACTGCATTTTGATATTCCAAAGCCGCTACTACGATGTCATTATATACCGATAAAGCTTCTTCATAGGCTGACAAATCTAGAATCTGATTACTGATAAACATATCATATCTACTTTGACCTAATACTTCACAAATCATCTGATTTCTCAGTGAGTTATCAGAATCAAGGGCCTTGTTATCAATACTGGTTACATACACATTGAATACACCATTTACACGATTAAAGTCCTTCATGTATTCGTCATAGGCAAGGGTAGCACTCTCTAGCTCTCTTTGTGCATCTTTGAATAAATTCCCCTGATTCGTAACAGCCTCCTGTAAGACTTCTTCGGCTTCCTTCATTTTATTCTCATAATCCTCTTGGCATTTCTTATAGTATTGCTCCGATTCCTTTTTTGCTTCTGTTACTTGCTCATAATCCTCCAGTTGTGTTTCTTCTAATTCACTCGTAAGCTTTACCATCTTCTCATCATATTTCTTTTGAGCCGCTTCATAATTTGCTTTCGCTTCTTCTAGTTTTTCCTGTGCTTTTTTTGCAGCTTTTTGAGCTTTTGTCCATTCTGTTTTATTAAGAAGATCTTCATATGAGATTTTTTTCTCCTGATAAGCTCTTTCCTCTTCCAATAACTCTTCATAGGAAGTTGCAATTGCTTCCTCGACTGATTCTAAATCAAACACAACCAGTGGATCCCCAACCGATACTTTCTGTCCATTTTTCACTCTGATACTCTCTACCTTGATGTAAGAAGGGACATCCATGTTACTTTCCTTGGCTGCTACCAATACACCTTGCCCACTAATATCATGCGTGATTGCTCCCTTACTTACTTCATCTACGGTTACTCTTGGAACAATAATCGAATTTGCTACTTTCGAAAGTATCGTTAACAAAGCAATTACACAAAAGAATATTATCAAAACTCTCCTTAAGCCTACTCTTTTTTTATGTTCTCCCATTTCACATTTACACCTTTCTTACTGTTTAATTCCAGAAGCAACAATTCCTTGTTCCAAATAAGATTGACCGCCTAAAAAAATGAGAACGGAAGGAGCCATCATAATGACCGAAGCGATAAATGCTACCTGAACATTGCTTACCGTTATTTGTGGTAGATACAAAGACAATGGCCAGTATGTTTTCTCTCGAATGAAGGTCAATGGTTGCTCCAAGGCATTCCAGTACTCGACAAAGGACAAGATGACCATGGATATTATGCCACCACTACCAAGAGGAATCCCAATCTTGCATAAAACCTTGCATCGACTTGCTCCATCCAGCTTAGCAGCTTCAATCAACTCTTCTGGAATTGACTGAAAAAATTTAGTTGTTATAAAAATTGGAAATGTTGAAAAAATTCCAGGCAAAATAATAGCAAAATGAGTATCAATCAAATCAAAATAGTTCAATACAAGATAACTAGATACCATGGTTACCTGGAATGGCATAATCATTAAAATCATATACAAAAGAAAAAGCGTTTTCTTACCCTTAAATTCAAAACGTGCAAATCCCCAAGCAGCTGGAATGCTTATGATCACCTGTCCTAGAATCATCGGTACTACCTGTTTCACGGAATTCCAAAACATCACAAAAAACTTTGGAGTATCCAATAATAACTCCACATAGGCATGTAACGTAGGATAATCCGGCAAGATCGTCCAAGAGGTAGGTTTATTCGAATCTACTAGAATCGGTCCTAACTTACTTGATACTTCATCTGGTCCCATAAAAGTACCAGTCAACATAATCCAGACTGGTACTAAGATCATTATTACTGGTATGAGTAAAAAGAGAATTTTAATGTTACTGACTATTTTATATTTCATCTTCTATTCCTTCTCCTTTGTTACTCGTTGTAATACAAGTATGAAACCTACAATGATAATCGCTAATAGTACCGCAGCTGCACAAAGCTTTTGAATGTCAAGTGCAGTAAACCAGTTATTGAACACATTCTGCAACATATACACACTTTCCTGTGGATAATCCCCACCAATGAGATACGCTTCGCGAAATACTTTAAAGGAATTAATCAAAGATAGCACCGTAACAGTAAAAATAGTTGGTTTTAACTGTGGCAATGTAATATACCAGATTATCCTTATCCAACATGCTCCATCAATGGCACCTGCCTCATATAGCTCCTGAGGAATCTGATTGAGTCCTGCGATCCATAACACCATATCGTATCCAATGTTCTTCCATAGATATGTAAATACAAGTACTCCGAATGCTCGACTTGAATCTAAAAAATTAATGGATGGAATAGAAAAAATATCGAATACTTTATTTATCAGTCCTTCTTGGTGAAATAGAATCCTCCAAAGCAACACAATAGAGGCCGTTGGTATCACCATAGGAAGTAACAGCACACTCTTAAAAAACTCTCTTAATCGTTGAATTGAGTTAAGAATCAGAGAAAGGATCAAAGAACTAAGAAGTAAAAGTGG
>JAEZKD010000153.1 GCA_023415655.1 Bacillota bacterium
TCGATGGAATCCAAAAGGTAGTTCTTTTGGTTCGTTTGTCGTTTCGAAACCTCTTCCTTGATCTGGGCTGTAGCAAGTTCAACTTCCTGTTTTAAATCTCTTGCAGATAACAAATTACCACCTTGTCCACGAATTATAATCTGCTCCAATCCATCTGAAGTTGCAACGGTTACATCAAATTTAGAAACATTCTCTTGTGTAAATTTTTCAATGTATTGATCCGCTGTTTCTGCTTCCTTAGTATACACAACATGAATATTATGATAGTCTATGATTTCCGTCTTATGCTGTTGTACTTTGTAAGCATCAAACACAAGAATCAGATGGCATTTACGGATTCCTTGATAATTACAAAGAATGTCCATGAGTTTTCCTCTAGCAGCATCAATGTTCGTCTGCGCTAATTCTTTTAACTCCTCCCAAGCAAAGATGATATTATAGCCATCCACTAGCAGATATTGTTCTTTGGGCTTTGCCTTTGATTTCGACCCATAACCAACTGGTATGTGGTCTCTAATCTTAAGAGCTTTATAACCTTGTCTGCCTTTTCCTTCTTCCTTCTTATTCGCATTGTACGTACGGTTCAGTATTGCATCCACTTCATCGACACCAATCCATTCCTCAACCTCATGTTGCTCCACCGTTACGTGGTCAGGCAATCGTAATTCCTGTTTGGCTGGTTCCAATTTACTTTCTAAATGCATATACTTCTTTACTTCATCCCAACTTACTAAGAATCCAGCTCCGTGAGCACAAAAGACAGAGCCCGTTGGATTTTCTAAATCTCTCTCTGAATCATATCCTATCATAGATAGGACTTCCTCTTCATTATGACATGGTTGGTAGCCTTTGAGTGTACAGGTAAAACGACCACATCCTTTCGTATAGGCAATGACCTCTTTGTGATAATCACGTAACAATACTACAGGCCCGCTCCCCGTTAACACTGCTATATCTCCCTGATGTTGGAATGGATCTAGCTTTGCATTTCTACGTTCAAGATCAACCATAGCTCGTCCAACCATACCTTCTGGTATTTCTAATCGAAACTCATAATATGGTTCTAATAACACGGAGTCTGCTTCCTTTAATCCCTGTCGTACCGCTCGATAGGTCGCTTGGCGAAAATCACCACCCTCAGTATGTTTTGGATGAGCTCTCCCATCGACTAAGGTAATCCTCATATCCGTAATTGCTGAACCTGTTAGCACACCACGGTGTTCCTTCTCTTCCAAATGAGTCAATATAAGTCGTTGCCAGTTTCGATTAAGATCATCCTCACTACAATCAAGTGCAAACTGCAATCCACTTCCAACGTCAAGTGGTTCTAAGATAAGATGCACTTCCGCATAATGTCGTAAAGGTTCAAAATGTCCAACCCCCTCTACTTTATTGCGTATTGTTTCTTTATATACGATATTACCTTCCCCAAATTCCACTTCCACTGAAAAGCGATCTAAGATTAAGCTTTTCAATATCTCAATCTGTACTTCGCCCATAACTTGCACTTGTATTTCTTGAAGCTTATCATGAAAGATTACATGAAGCAGGGGATCCTCCTCTTCCAATTGCTTTAACTTTGGTAAGATACTACGCGCATCACACCCTTCAGGAAGCATGATTTGATACGTTAATACTGGTTCTAAGCTTGGAGACATATGAGATACTTCATTGCCCAAACATTCTCCTGGATAGGTATTCGTTAATCCAGTAACAGCACATATGCACCCAGCTTTAGCTTCGTTCACAGTTTCATATTTTTCCCCTGAATAAATACGAATCTGATTCACTTTTTCTTCCCAAATTGTTTCCTCATCTTCTTGTGAAATCCTTTGCTTTGATAATAAGCTTCTCACACAAAGACTTCCTCCTGTAACCTTTAAGAAAGTAAGTCGATTCCCTTGTTCATCTCGTGAAATCTTATATACCTTTGCACCAAATTCCTCTGGATAAGGTTGAACTATCGTATAACGTTCTAAACCTGCGATCAATTCCTCCACTCCAATTTGCTTTAACGCAGAACCAAAAAAGCAGGGGAACAGTTTTCGTTCGTAAATTAATGTTTGGATTTGTTCCTCACTGATCACACCTGTTTCTAGAAAATCCTCGAGCAAAGCTTCCTCACATAATGCAACATTCTCATTGAATTCAGAAGTATTGACGTCATTAAAATCAACACATCGATGTTCCAACCGCATTTTCAATTCTTCCAAACGCAAACTTTTATCTGCTCTTTCTTGGTCCATTTTATTCACAAATAAAAAGACTGGTATGTGATAACGTTCCAAGAGCTTCCACAAGGTAAGTGTATGTCCTTGAATTCCATCTTGCCCACTAATCACAAGAATAGCATAATCTAAAACCTGTAATGTTCGTTCCATCTCAGCAGAAAAATCAACATGCCCCGGTGTATCTAACAATGTAACATTGACATCATTCCACCGAAGCACTGCCTGCTTAGAAAAGATGGTAATTCCCCTTGCACGTTCTAATTCATAGTTATCAAGAAATGCATCTTTATTATCTACTCTACCAAGCTTACGGATGCTCCCTGTCGTATAGAGCAAACTTTCTGATAAGGTAGTTTTCCCCGCATCTACGTGCGCTAATATTCCTATGACTAAGTTCTTCATCTATCATCCTACTTTATTCATAATTTCTATTCCTATTTTAGCACAGGAATTAAGATAAGAAAAGAATGGTATTCTCTGAACTAGTTCCAACTCTTCCAAACCTCAGGCTGGTATCCAATCGTAGCTTGCTTTCCATTACGAACGATCGGAGTCTTTAACACCTTCTGATTCTCAAGTATCTTCTCTTCCTTATCCTCTGGAGATAGGTAATTTAGCATTGCAAGCATATCCTTCTCTTTGGCTTTCTCATCAAGCATTCTCTCAAGACCACCAACCGCTTGCTTTACACTTGTAAATTCACCCTTACTCATACCTTTTTCTTTCATATCAATGAACTGCACTTTCACATTTCTCTCTTTAAAATATCTTTCTGCCTTCTTTGTATCAAAACATTTTTTGGTACCAAATATCTGTATATTCATATAGAATCTCCTATCATCCATTACTACTATGAAATATGCCTTCTTTTAAAGGCTCTTACTCAGAATTCATATTCTTTCGGTTTCATAAAAAAAGCATCGATACTATTTTGCGCTGTCTAAACAAGTGAAAGACACCATAAAACAATATAGATGCATCAATTTTAGAACAAAGCTTTATCAAACATTTTCTGATAAAATCATTTTAACATATTATATGTCAGATTTCAGCCATAAACTCAATGACTGGTTTGATATTGGAAGCATTCGTATAATCATTACTCTTAGAAAGAGCTTGCTCCATAAACAAATCTTGCTCTGTCTTATCCTGCTTTTTTGCTACTGCCTTTTTAACCATCGACAGCATCAAACGTTTCATAAATCCTAGCTTCTCTGGTCGAAAACCTCCTTGTAGATAGAAAAATGGAGTGGAATCCAATTGATTTTGTTTGACTATAGTAGATTTGATGTCTTCTGATTGCTGTGATAATCCAACTGCAAAAACAACTAACTTTGAGGGACTCATTTTCTTTATCTTATTTAATCCCATGATCATATTACCAAGGACCCATCCTCCATAGATAATCACATCTTGTTCCTTCACCTCACTAGCAGTTACTTTCTGAATGGCTTTTGCTACACATCCTAATTCGTTTGCTATCCATTCTGCATATTGCTTGGTAAATCCTGTAGAACTTTGATAAACTACTAATGTCTTCATACACTATATCTCCTTTAAGTTATGATCTAGTTGGATTAATGTTCTGATTGTAATCTCTAATTCCTTTGGATCAATCTTCTGAAACAGTTGTCCAATAAATTCTTGACTTGGTTTTTCATACTTTTGATCAAACTGTTTTGCTTTTTCAGTCATAATGACTCGTAGTTTTCGTCGATCCATTTCATCCTGTACAAGGTCAACAAATCCTGCTTTTTCTAACTTAATTAGCATCTGTTTCACATTTTGATGAGAACTACCAATGACTTGTGAAAGCTCGTTGATGGTAGGAGGTTTTGAAAATAATTTGGTGCATATGAGTAAAAAACACTGTTTCCAACTAATTTCCTCAAAAAAACTATCTCCTTTTGTTTGAAGACGATTTACAAACTCGTTCAATAGTCCTATGAGAAAGAATGGTTGTTCAATGCCCTCAAAACTTAGCTCATGATCCATTACTAAATTAGTGATTGTATTCATTCTTCCCTCCTTGTATGTGGTAATTGTTTCTATAATAAGTAATATATTACATTTTTCTTTAGTTGTCAATCATAACCATAATCAATTGGGGAGTATCCCCCGAGTGTGCATTGTTGCCCTTTTTTTAGGGCATTTTTAATTCCTCGGAAACGCAGTTTCCCAGGAATTAAAGAAAGAGCAGTCCCTAAACTCCTAGGTCTGCTCTTCCTATGACTATCTTATTTTCCTGCACTTCCTTGATGTGCTACCGCTTGCATCTTCTTTTGAATCATTTCCTGATTTCCAAGAAATTCTTTCTTTAGAATCTTACCATTCGAATCGAATTCGTAAACTAGTGGTATTCCAGTCGGTATGTTTAGATCCAGAATTTCCTCACTCGAAAGTCCTTCTAGATACTGTATTAAGGCACGTAATGAATTGCCATGTGCTGCAATCAATACACGTTTTCCTGCTTGCATATCCTTCTTAATTTGCTCTTCATAATATGGAATAACACGAGCAATGGTATCCTTTAGGCTCTCTCCTAATGGCAAGGCCTCTTTGCTCTCATTGCGATACTGTGGAAGTAATACTGGATTGCGTTCATCCTCAACATCCAAAAGAGGTGGAGCTATATCAAAGGAACGTCTCCAAATTTTCACTTGATCTTCCCCATATTTTTCAGCTGTTTCTGCTTTATTTAATCCTTGTAGTTTTCCATAATGACGTTCATTAAGTTTCCAAGACTTAATGACTGGTAGCCACGCTCGATCCATCTCATCTAATGCAAGCTGAAGTGTATGTATTGCACGCTTTAAATATGACGTATAGCATACATCAAAGTCATATCCATTTTCCTTTAATACTTTACCTGCTTCTTTTGCTTCAATTCGGCCTTGATCGGATAATTCAACATCCGTCCATCCTGTGAATAAATTCTCTTTATTCCAAACACTTTCACCATGACGTAATAACACTAACTTCACAAAATTACCTCCTTTGTTTTCTCCTATCTGTAAGAGTGAGTACTATGTATCTATTGATAATATATGTTAAACAATGTTAAACATTGAGTAATTTTAAGATTGCGTCCTTTGGTTTCACACCTACTGAGGATGCTACTACCTTACCTTCTTTGATTACTAAAAGGGTTGGGATTGTCATAATATTGTATCTTTCTGCTAGCTCTGGTTGTTCATCCACATTTACCTTAACAATTTTTGCATGCTCAACTTCATCTGCTAATTCCTCAATAACAGGTAATAACATCTTACATGGTCCACACCATCCTGCCCAAAAATCTACTAATACAGGCTTCTCCGATTTTAACACTTCTGTTTCAAAATTATCCTTCTTAATATGTAATGCTGCCATAGATTTAATCTCCTTTTCTTTTTTATTTATTTTTCCTTTTTTTACTTTTCTTTTATGTTTCTTATAGCTAACTTTTTTACTTATTTTACATTCTTACTGATACTAATTATACCATAAATTACTAGCAGTTCTGTGATAAAGTCACAATATTAATAAAAAAAGCTTACTTCTATGTACCTGTTCTCTTAGCTACTACCTTGCCAGCTTGATTTACAGTTGCTATCCTGGTATTCGAGGATTTCCATATCACTGATTTATTACTTGTCACCACATGCCAAGATTAGTATCTCTATTTTACTCGCTTTTTCATACGGATAATAGACCTAAATCCCAACAAACGTGTAATTAGACCATGTTCTCTTGCATATTCTTTAAATCCAACATACTCATAGAGCCTTTTTGCCACAGTATTTTGCTTCAAACTACGTTCTTTTCCGTTTGCAATGGCTAAAATGCCTAAAACCTTATTCTCTTTGACCGCCGCATAAACTAACTTCTCATCAAATGATGAGATAAAAAATTCATTCAACACACTTTTTTCCTTACTTAAAGAAGTATAAAGCTCATAGAAACTATCTACAAAAACACGTATTGCATCCCTCTTTATCGTATCCTCTGCCGTAGAAAGTTCCACAATTAACAGTTGTGCTTCCCTATCTTTCATTCATTCTCCCTTCTTAGAATTCCATACTATGTTTATGATTACATTTGTAACGATGTAACCCAAAAACAAATAGCAGCACAAAGGGAAAGTGGAGTCATTACAATCCTTTCCTTTCTGCTTCTTGATATAAGATTCATAACTGTATTTAATGATAAATACGCTCCAAAAAATCCACATATGAACTTTGTTGTATGAAAGGATAACCATAAAGGAAGATATCCCCCTGATTGTAAGATAATTATTATAGCAAAGACTTGAGTTAAAATTGATATGCATGCCATTACTCTCATCTTTCTAGGTAGAACTTTATGTTGACCACCCATGGTGAGCTCTCCCAACGGAAGACCACACGCTACAAGTACAGTCAGTATTGCTATAAATAAAAACAAGAAAGCTCCTACGATTGCTAACATATGTGAAACACCTCCTTATCATCAAAACTTCACATCCCTAATATGAATTCCTGTTCTCTAGCCCTTGTAAATATTATTTACGGTCCATTTCTCTCTCAAGGATCTCTTGATAAAAATTAATATCACTCTCTATCCTCTTCATCCCATATTCCAAGTTATATATTTGAAAATCATATATATTTTGTACTGTTTCTTTTAATGTTGTTTCTCCAGATACACTAATTAACTTCTCGGCTAACTCCTTTTCTTTTGCGATACGCTCACAATTGATATCAATTGCTTTTTCCTTCATACTTTGCACATACGTTTGAATCTCTAATAATTTTTCTTGTTCACTTTTTAGACTAGTCAAATAACCTTGGATTGATTGCATACGTATTTCCTTTCTTGCCATTCCTAAAAAGAAGAATTTTGCTTCCTCCATGTTCTTGACCTTTTGTAGATTCATTGGTTGCGCAATCCAATCTTTAAATTGAGTCAATCCTTTTTCAGTAATGCTATATTCCTTCTTAATCATACTGTTTTCCTGATATTCTTTTACTGTAATGCAATCCTTGCTAATTAATTTCTTTACTGCACTCTGTATGCTCCCTAGACTATCACTACATACTGTTGACAAACATTTTTGTATGAACATTTTCATCTCATATACAGTCATGCTTTTAATTAATAGTAAACTTAAAATAATATGTTCCATCATAATCACCTTTTAACTTTCCACATCTTGTAATATCATAAAAAATATACCTAATAGTAATATTACTATTAGGTATATTTTCTGTCAACCATAGATTGTAATGAAAGAAAAAATCATCGCTTTGATTTTGATAGAATAGTAAAATGTAGATTATGATAATATTGTCAATAAACCAATGAAGCAATAACCACACTAGGCTAACCTTCGCAACTCAATATTCATCCTACTCCGGTATAC
>JAEZKD010000206.1 GCA_023415655.1 Bacillota bacterium
ATTGTAAAATACAGGCAATGGAAGAAATAACATCTGAGAGGCTTCTACATTTAGTAAGAAGATCAGAGTCAATCTATGGATTTGGTATGAACGAAGGTAATTTGAAATTTGATTTAGGATTACAAGATAGCTCTAGTTGGAGGTTTAAGATTGATGAAACTATTGTTCAATGTACGAAGCTTTCCAAGATGAGTGCATTAAATAGGGCTGGTAGTATAATGGCTGATGAAAGCTTATTAGATGAGATAGAGAGAATATATTCCAAGGATAATAAACAACAGTATTGTGGTCATCCCGTACATTATAAAATAAGTGCAGGAACTACCGAAGTGGCTAAGCACATTGTCGATTTATTAGTGGCAGCCTTATACTCTAATAATAGATTATTAGGGTGCCGTATCAATCATATATCAGAGATTAGCCAGGAATGTTTTAATGATAAGGATCTAGAAAAAGTAATAATGCAATCCCAAGGTGTAACTAGTGTAATCGAATTGAGTGGCTCAAAGGAGGAGCATAGTAATTATGCATCTGGTTATCAAGATACAGTAGAATTTATAAGCAAACTAACTAAACAATATCAAAGATATACATTGTTCATTTTCGTAGAGATCATTAATAATGCAGGTTTTACACCGAGTTTAATGAGTTTGGTGAAACAGGATATCGATATCGTTGAAATTAAGGAAGGCGCTGGTGATCGACAACAAGCATTAGATTTTCTAAATGCACTTATTGAGCAGTCGGAGTTTGGTAGTATAGAAGACAATATACCAGAAGCGCTACCAGAGCGACCACTATATAATATCTCCGATGTATATCAAGTATACAATTTATGGGTTAGAAACGTATTAAAAAATAAGGTATATAAGTCATATAAGTTATTTAATAATGAATTTGTAAGAACTGAGAAAAAAAAGAATTCTGCTTATGAAACTTTACAGAAGATGGTTGGATTAAATGAATTTAAAGAACTAGTGAATCAGATAATTTCAATGAATCGAATTCAGAAAATACGAGAAGGAGTGGGATTGGAAGTCGAAAAACCAGCGTTACATATGATGTTTACTGGTAATCCAGGGAGTGCTAAAACTACGGCGGCAAGACTGCTAGCGTCTATACTTAATAAAGAGGGAATTCTTGAGTCTGGAACGTTTGTAGAATGTGGAAGAAGTGATTTAGTAGGTAAATATGTAGGTTGGACCGCTAAAGCAGTAAAAGCTAAATTCAGCCAGGCTAGAGGCGGAATACTGTTTATAGACGAAGCCTATTCCTTATTAGATAATTCCAATAGCTTCGGTGATGAAGCTATAAATACAATCGTTCAGGAAATGGAAAATAATCGTGATAACGTCATTGTTATTTTCGCTGGGTACCCAAAGAAAATGAAAGAGTTTGTTGAGAGTAATGAAGGGTTAAGAAGTAGACTTGCATATTATCTTAATTTCCCAGATTACAGCACTGATGAATTGACGAATATATTAAGAAATATGGTAGACGAAAAAGGGTATCATATGGAGAAAAATGCTGTAAGTAAGTGCTATAGAATCTTTTCTATAGCCAGTAAACAGGAGGGATTTGGAAACGGAAGATTTGTTAGAAATCTTCTAGAGCAAGCAATAATGAAACAATCACTTAGAGTTTTAAAGGAAAATCAGAGTAAAAAGATTACAAAAGAAGAATTAGTGATTCTTAAGCCTTCTGATTTTGAAGTAAATCTTGAATTAACTTATAGAGAAAGTAATAAAAAAATAGGATTTAGTGTTGCCTAGTAAGATTTTAATGTTAGTGTTTAGCATGATTGATCGAACTAGGATGATGAAAGAACGAGGAAAATAAGAGAATATTATTACAATTATTGATAAAATGTCGATATAATAAAAATAGTATAAGGTTAAGGTGAATTACCATTAGAGAGGACAGATATTAGTGAGCAGTAAAATGGATAAGGCTCCCCGAATATTGGATATATATGTACGCTTATGTGAAGGGAAGGCAATTAATAAAAAAGAAGAATCCGTAAAATTTGGAGTTGATGAACGTTCTATTCAGCGAGATATTGATGAAATAAGAAAATATCTCGCTGATAGGATAGTGGATTGCCCTGGTGAGTGTAACTCAGTAGAATATGATAGGGAACAAAAAGGCTTTGTTCTTGTTGGTAAAAAAGGCTCTTTAATGACTAATAGTGAAATACTTGCAATTAGTAAGATTCTTCTGGAAAGTCGCGCTTTTACCAAAGAAGAGATGCACGTTATACTGGACAAAATGATTGCGGGTTGTGTGCCAGAAAAGAATATGAAATTAGTGTCAGATCTGATTTCAAACGAGAAATATCATTATGTTGCACTCCGGAATAACTCAGCTATAAAGGACAAGTTATGGGAAATCGGTGAAGAAGTAAAAGCACAGAATTTAATTGAGATAAGTTATCGCCGTGGTGGTGATGATGGCAAAATAGTATCAAATATTTTACAACCGTTAGCGATTGTCTTCTCTGAATATTATTTTTATCTAATAGCCAACATCGTTAAAAAATCGAAATATGGAGTATATACAAAAATTTATTCTTATCCTGCTATTTATAGAATTGATCGCATTCTGGAATATAAGGAGATTGGGGAAACATTCAGAGTAGACTATTCTAATCGATTTGAAGAAGGTATTTTTAGAAAAAGGATTCAGTTTATGTTTCAAGGTAAGCTGATGAATATTCAGTTTAAATATTATGGTGGTAATTCAGAAGCAATCTTAGACAGATTGCCTACGGCAATAATAATTTCAGAAATAAACGGCGTATACTTAGTGGAGGCGGAAGTGTATGGAGAAGGCATTCTTAGGTGGCTTCTAAG
>JAEZKD010000219.1 GCA_023415655.1 Bacillota bacterium
GTATACATATATAGTTTGATTGATGGTGAAAAGTTGTATGAATTTGGTGCCAATGATGAAGTGGCACCTCGTATCTGGCATGCTTTTGATAGCTCTGCTATCTTTGATAAGAATACAGAAACACTCATTATGATTGGTGAGAACGGTGTCATCTATACGATGAAGTTAAATATAACCTATGATAAAGCAACAGGTGCATTATCCATTCATCCAACCCAAGAGGTGAAGGCTGTTTATAGTGCTCAAAGAAATTCTGAGGAAGGATTCTTATGGGGAAGTGAAAGTAGTGCAAGTGTTTGGTCAAATTATTTGTTTGTCGGTGATAATGGTGGAATTGTATATTGCATTGATTTAAACACAATGCAGCTTGTTTGGACACAGGATGTATATGATGATGTGAATTCTTCCATTATTTTTGAAAAGGATGAGTCAGGCAATCAATATCTCTACGTTGCAACCACTTTAAAATACCAAACCAATGCACATAACATGGGGGAAGCGAATGTATTTAAGTTAAATGCAATGACTGGGGAGATTATTTGGAGAAAGCCTTATGAAGTGCATACCGTAAAAGGGCTTGCAGGTGGATTTTTAGCTACAGGAATTGTAGGAAAAGGTGTAGTAAAGGATTATGTTTATTATTTTGTATCTAAGACACCAGAGATCGATGGTGGTTATCTTGTAGCTCTGAATAAAAAAACAGGAGAAGAGGTATGGAGACTAGATCCAGGAACAGATTCTTGGAGTTCTACCAATATTGTATATACAAAAGATGGACGAGCATATCTCATCCAAGGTGGTTACGATGGGAATCTTATGCTCATTGATGCAACCAAAGGAGAAATCAAAGATAAAGTGTACCTAGGTGGTGGAGGAATTGAAGCTACTTGTGCTATCTTTGGCAATCAGATTGTAGGTGGAACAAGAAACGAAAAGATTGTTGGGGTGAAAATCAAATGATTCAGACAAAACAAAAGTTACTTACAGTAGGAATACTGTTTTTGCTCGTTTTGATGATAGTATCAGTCAATGGATTTCATAAAGCTAAGTATGTGGTGTCAAGAGATATTGAAACCGTGGGTGAATTAGAGCATACCATTTTAGGTGGTGTAGTAGGTCGAATGCCAGATAATAGCGCAAAGATATTATTTGAGAGCCTACTTGGAGTTAAACTCAGTGGATACCAATCCTATAACGATGTTTATGAGACCCTTTCTGCCTTACGCCAAGATGAGATTCAAGCAGCTTGGTTTCCGGATGTTACAGTACGGTATCTTCTTTCTATCGAAGAAGGACTAAAAGAAATCCTCCCCAAGCTTCATACGCAGAGACAATTGGAATTTGGGATGGCTCTTAAATCAGATCATATGACATTAAGAGATGAGCTAAATGATGCATTAAAGTCCTTAGTAGATCAAGGGATTCTAGCAAACCTACAAGAAACATATATTGAGCAAGCAGCGATTGCTGAGCGATTTACTCAAGATGATTTGGAAACGGACGAATATGAGAAAAAGCTTACCGTTGGGATTACAGGAGCAGTTTGGCCGATTGAACTGATGGATTTGGAACAAAATCCTTATGGATTTTCAGTGGCACTGATGAATGAGATTGGTAAGTTAATGCATCGTAAGATAGAGTTTGTAACCCTTCAAAATGATACTGCCTTTTCTAGTTTGATGGGTGGTAAGGTGGATTTACTATTTTGCTATGGGACGAGTCAGAGTACCGTAACGGATGCTAAGAATTACATTATGACGAATGGTTATTACACGATGAATGAGTATTCATATCTAGTGTTGGAATAGGGGGGGAGATTATGAGTATATTAAGAAATCTGCTGGATGCAGTACAGACGAATTTAATCTCTGGAGATGCTTATTATATCATTGCAAAGGGAATCTTTACTACCATTGCAATCACAATTATAGTATGGGCAATTACAGTGATCTTCGGTGCAGGATTAAGCTATTGTATGTCTTATGAGATAAGAGTACTCTCAATCCTCTCATCAAGTATAAGCTTTGTGCTTCGAAGTACCCCTGTCTTATTATTCTTGCTATTGATGTATTATGTAGTTTTTCAAAGTGTAAACCTGAATCTAATTCTTTTGTCTGGTACAACCATAGGTCTTTATGGAGCAGGACATTTTTCCGAGATGCTAGCACGCCAGGTAAAAAGAGCAAGTAAAGACCAAGAAGAACCTCTTATTAAAAGATTACGTCATGTTTACTTTACAGTTACCTTGCCTCAGATGGTGGAGGATACTGCATTTATGACAAAGCGATTACTAATTCAGTTATTTCAATGGACAACCGTTGTTGGTTACATCACGGTTAATGATTTGACCGAGGTTATGAATCGTATCGGGCAAAGAACCATGTATCCATTCTTCTCAATTGCTGTATGTATATTATTTTATCTGCTAGGTACCATTGTGATTGAGGTGATTTTTCAATTCATTGAAAAAAGAATCATAAAAAAATTAGACAGTTAAGATATCATTCATCATACAAGGGAAAAAGCCTCATCCCATCCAATCTTTTGTACATATAAACTATTAAGACAAAAGATTGGATGGGATGAGGCTTTTTCATTATTAGCATAGAGTACCTTTAGTCTATAATTCCGACTTCCCTATAATATTTTTTAGCACCATTGTGGAGTGGCAAATCAGATAGATCGGTAATGGTTCCTTCCATCGTAATCGAATTTAAGACAGGATTAGTTAATTTTAGATCCTCGATATGTTCCCAAAAGGTTTTTGTTAAATCATAAATGATCTCATCTGGCACCTCGCAAGAAGTAACCATAACTAATTTTACCGCAGTAGTCTTAATATCTTCTTCTTGATTCGCATAAGTTCCTTCTGGTATGACATAATTCGCATACCATGGATATTGGGATTGAAGTGCGACAATCACAGAATCATCGATACTAATCAACCGTCCAATATTATTCTCTGTTAAGGCTGCGATAGCTTCATTTGGGATACCAGCCATAAACCAAAACCCATCGAGTTGGTTCTCTGTCATTAACTTAATCGAGTCAGTATAGCTTGCATGTACTAAGTCCATGGATGTCTCGATATCAATTGCAATTGTCTGATAGTGTAATAAGGCCTCAGATAAGGTGGTTCCTCCAACCACTCCTGGTGAGAAGCGTTTACCGACAAGATCTGATAAGCTCATGATATCACTATCGGCTTTCACAATGACTTGATTTGGATTGTAGTATAAGCCTGCAATTACTCGTAAATTCTCATTGGAATCGTCTAAAAAAACACCGGTTCCAGTATAGGCTTCATAAGCAATGCTAGTTACTGCAAAACCAATAGTATTTTTATTTTCTTTGATCGACTTTAAATTATCTACTCCACCATTGGAAGCAACGGCAGAAGCCTTTATGTAAGGAAGAGCATCATTCCAGATTGTTGAAACATCATTACCAAGCTGATAGATGCTACCTGTGCTGTCAGCGGTTGTTATAGTAATAGCAGTCGGTGATTTGGTCTCTTGTGCTGTTTTTTTACAGCTAGCTAGTAAGGTGGCTGAGATACAAACAAGTAGAAGAAGGCTTTTTATTCGTTTCTTCATCTATAAACTCCTATTCTTTCAATTATTGTACATAAATATATCAGTTTTTGACAATAAAGTCAAACCTATCTACATAAAATGTGAAGTTTCATATTTCAAATAGATATAAAATATAGTAAAAATCTAGAAGTGAACTTCAAAAAAATAGTAATTTTATTATTCTATAAGTTGAATACAAAGAAAGTTTTATTGTACTTTAATTGTAAAACATTATAGAATCTGCTCATTTTTAAGAAGGGTTGTAAAAAAAATGAAAAAAATTGAATTAATTAGTGATTAAAAACTTATCACATGACGATATATTGATATCTTGAAAAACTAAGATGGAGGTTTGGAATGAAAAAGAAAAATAAAAGAATCATACTTCATTCAATCAAAGTTAAAGTCATTGCAATTGTATTGATTACATCAATAGTAGCAGTAGGATGGAACTTAGCCAATGCATTACCAATGATACATAGTGAGCTAAAAAAGCAAGCCACAATTGAAATTGATGCACTTGCAGATGCCTATGGCTTATTAGTAGGCAACACACTGGAACTAAATCAAGGTGATGTATCGTATGAGGAGTATCACGAGCTTTTAAAAGATGTGAAATTATTAAATTATGAATCGAGTTATGCTTATGTTGTGAAAGAGGATGGAACCATGTTATACCATCCAACAAAAGATAAGGTTGGGAATAAGGTAGAGAATGCGGTAATTACTGATGTTGTGAATCGACTTTCGAATGGTGAGGATTTAGATTCTGAAGTTGTAAGTTATGAGTATAAAGGAATCCAGAAGCTTGCAGGATACAAAATTACTGGTAATCCAAGAGTAATCGTTGTAGTAACAACAGATGAAACAGATGTTTTTGCACCATATAAGACCTTATCTTCTAGATTAATGACAGGCAGTATTGTGGGTGGAATTATTATGTTAGTTGTAGGTTGGATCTATGCAAGTGGAATGGTACGACCAATGAAACGTCTTGAAAAGATGATGGAACGTATGTCTAACCTAAATCTGACTCCTGATGATAATCTTGAGGTACTGATAAAACGTAAGGATGAATATGGTGTTGTAAGTCGTGCAACGAAGGTAATGAAAGATAATATCAGTGAGATTCTAAATGAAATTGTTATGGTATCAGATAAAATGAGCATGAATGCAGAACAATTGCAACAATTTGCAATTGAGGTAACCTCAAATTCAACAGATAATTCTGCAACTTCAGAAGAGTTAGCAGCAGGTATGCAAGAGACTTCTGCAACAACAGAAGCAGTAGACTCTCACATTGCACAAATTGAAGCGAAAACAGAGGATATTAATCAGTTGACTGATGATGGTAAGCTTATGGCAGAGAATATCCAAATGAGAGCACTTCATCTAAAGACATCGAGTGAAAAAGCTAGAACTGCAGCTCAAGATATGTATGCGGAGGTAAAAGAAAAAACAACAATCGCAATTGAACAATCAAAAGCGGTACAACAGATTCATACATTAACGAAAGCCATTATGGAGATTGCTGCGCAGACAAGATTATTGTCCTTAAATGCATCAATTGAAGCCGCCAGAGCTGGAGAAACAGGAAGAGGCTTTGCTGTGGTAGCTAGTGAGATAGGTTCACTTGCTGAACAGTCAACGTCAGCAGTTTCTGATATCACGGATATCGTAGAAAGTATACATAATGCAGTGTCAAATATGACCGATTGTCTAGAAAAGACGTTGGAGTATCTAGATACAACCGTATCCAAGGATTATAATGAATTTATCGAGGTAAGTACCCAGTATAATAAAGATGCTCAACAATTTAATGAATCCATGCAGGTCATTGATGATGGAATCAATGAATTAATGTCAAATGTGAATGATATCACAGAAGCAATCAATGGTATTAGCAGCACCATCAATGAAGCAGCTACTGGGGTTAATGATATTGCTCAAAAAACATCGAATACAGTTGAACTTACTGTATTAACCTCAAAAAAAGTAGAGGAATCAGTTAACTTAACACAAGAGCTCTGTGGACTTGTGAATCGTTTTGAATTTTAGCCAGACTTGACTTATGAAATCGCTTTTCATATAATTAGTATGTTGCTATTTTTGGTAAATAGTGTATACGATGAAAAGCGATTTTTTCAATGAAAGGGAGAGGGATATGAAGCAATATGATGTGGTAATAATTGGGGCGGGTCCAGCCGGCATATTTACAGCCTTAGAAATGATTAAAAAGGGTAGTCAAAAAAGAATTGCAATTATCGAAAAAGGGAAGCCAGTTGAGAAACGTAGCTGTCCAAAAACCAAAACGAAGCAATGTGTTAATTGTAAGCCGTATTGTCACATCACAACTGGTTTTTCAGGTGCTGGTGCATTCTCTGATGGAAAGCTATCATTAAGTTATGAAGTAGGTGGGGATTTACCTACATTGATTGGGGAAGATTTGGCTCAAGAAACCATTCATTATACAGATGGTATTTATCTTGAATTCGGTGCAGATTCTAAGATTGAAGGGATTGGAGAACCGGAAAAGACAAAAGAGATAAGAAAGCGTGCAATTCAAGCAGGCTTAAAGCTGGTAGATTGTCCAATACGTCATCTTGGAACTGAAAAAGCGCAGCAGATATATCAAAGTATTGAAGAGTTCTTAATTGAGCATGGTGTTGAAATTTATTTTGATTGTCATTGCAAAAACTTAATCATAGAAGATGGTATCTGCAAAGGGGCTATTATAGAGAATGCCGTTACACAGAAAGAGCAAGAACCATTGATGGGGGATAATATTATCGTTGCTACCGGTAGAAAAGGTGCAGATTGGCTTGAAAAATTATGTGAGGAACATGATATTGAACATCAACCTGGAACCGTTGATATCGGCGTACGTGTCGAAGTTCGTAATGAAATCATGGAGGATGTCAATAAAGTTTTGTATGAATCAAAGCTAATTGGATATCCAGCTCCATTTAAGAATAAAGTAAGAACCTTTTGTCAAAATCCAGGTGGTTTTGTAAGTCAAGAAAATTATGATAATGACTTAGCGGTAGTAAACGGCCATTCCTATAAGGAAACGAAGTCCAATAATACAAACCTAGCTATTCTAGTATCACATAATTTTAACCAGCCATTCAACCAGCCAATTGCTTATGCACAAAAAGTTGGTGAATTGACCAATATGCTAAGCTGTGGACGCATCCTTGTTCAACGTTATGGGGACATTCTTTCTGGCAAAAGAACCTGGCCAAAGGAATTAAGTCAAAGTAACGTTAAACCAACTCTGCCAGATGCAGTTGCAGGAGATATTACAGCAGCAATGCCTTATCGTGCAATGACCAATATCATCAACTTCATTCAAGCAGTTGATAACGTGGTACCTGGTTTTGCAAGTAATGAAACTTTATTATACTCTCCAGAATTAAAGTTTTATAGCAATCGAATCAAAATGACACCAGAATTTGATACCAACATTCAAGGCTTACATTGTCTTGGCGATTCTTCCGGATGGACCAGAGGTCTGATGATGGCATCAGTGATGGGTGTTTTGATGGGTAGAAAATTGGTATAAGGATCAATTGAGTGAAACAAAAATACATACGGAGAGTCGTATAGTTTGCTCGGTACCTCTAAAAAGATACCATATTTTGAGCATATGATGTGTAAACCACATGATATGGGATCTTTTAGAGGTACCAATCAAACATTACGATACTCCTTAACCCTTGATTGTCCATACGACAATTAGCATGCGTATGGACAAATATTCCTGCCCCATAATAAAAAAAACATTAACAAAGCTATTGACAATTCAAACAATTCATAGTAATATATTTAAGCAACGTACGGGAAGTACAAGCAAACAATCTCATATAGGGGTATAGTTCAGTTGGTAGAATAACGGTCTCCAAAACCGCAGGTCGTGGGTTCAAGTCCTACTGCCCCTGTTATTAAGAAAGCCTTACAAATTAGCGTTTGTAGGGCTTTCTTTATGTACGTCTAGTGGGCGCATGTTCTAATGGGCGGTAAAGAAGTCCCATTACTATTCTTTTTTTCTCTTAAGTACTTTGTGCAATCACAAATAGAAATTGGCTTTGTTCCATCCGTCCAACAAGCTTTAAATTTACTTATTGTTAATATTCAGGGCTAAGTATACTACAGGGACACTATGTAATTTTTTCCTTGTAATTATTTGAGATGCTAGTATAATATAATAGGAAAATACATGAAATTTAATGGAGGCATACATATGAACAAACTAAAGTACATCTCAAAGAAACTTAGTATCATATTATCATTATTATTAACATTATCATTTGTAGTAAATAATATGTTACCAGGATTGCAGACAGTTAAAACAGTACAAGCAAAGGAAGCACCTACTCTTACAACTGTATATGAGGATTCAAATTGTAAGATACAGTTTTATAAAGTGGAAAAGGATGGGGAACGTGCTAATGTAACATTTCGTGTAACAAATTATACAAGTAGAACGTTAACATTTCAGGCAGAATGCATATCACTTAATGGTGAAAGTACTGATAATATTATTATGAGCGATGACATTGCTCCAAATAGTAATGGTAGTATTGTTGCTAAATGTACAATTGATATTGAAAATTTTGATTTATCTAATATTGTAACAATTGGTGGTGAATTAAGAATTATCGATTTTAATGATGATAAATTCTCATCATATAGTGCCATCTTCTCAAATATTAGAGTATCAAGTAATAAAGAAACAATATTGAATAAAAACGAAGGAATTCAACTATTTGATGATGAAAATATTACAATATCGTTTCTATCAGTTGAAGAAGATGAATATTCTGAGGACAGTATTTTAGTAAATTTTCGTGTAAAAAATAAAACAAGTAAGGTATTAACATTACAAGGTAATGTTATTTCTCTAAATGGTGAGAGTACTAAAAGTATTATTATGAGTGACGCTATAGCACCATATAGCACAGGCAACATAGATGCAAAATGTAAGATAGATAAAACTTTTTTAGATATTAATAATATTACTTTGATTGGTGGAGAACTCCGTATAATAGATTTTAATTCATCAAATTGGAAGTCTTATAGCGCATTTATAAATGGTTCTATCGTTATGCCAATAGGTACACCTACACCAATAGTTACACCTACACCAACAGTAGCACCTACAATAACAGTAGCACCTACACCAACAGTAGCACCGATAACAACACCAAAAGTAACAAGCTCTAAAGCTACATTATATGTTGGATATAAAAATCACAAAATTACATATAAAAATCTTAAATCAGATGCTAAAATTACATATAAATCTAATAATTCAAAAGTTGCAACGGTTACGAATAAAGGAATAATAAAACCTATTTCAAAAGGAAAAGCTACAATATCAATAATAATAAAGCAAAATAAAAAGGAATACACTTCAAAAATTACCGTCACTGTTAAAAATCCATATATTACTGTTTCGAATAAAACAAATACATTATCTCTAGGAGATATACATACATTTAAATGCAAAGCATATGGTCTAGATAAAGTTAATATTCAATGGAGTTCTTCTGATAATACCATTGCTACTATTGGAAAAACGACAGGAAAACTTACTACCAAAACAGAAGGTACTGTAAAAATAACTGCGAAAGATATTGTAAGCGGCAAAGCAACATCATTTGACATTACTATAGAAGAGATTAAAACTGGTAGTGTTGAGGGTAATATTACATGGCAGTATAATAAATATGTTGGCACCAAAGCAGACACAGGGGCATATGTGGCCTTAATACCGATTGAGGGCAATACAAAGGAAAAAGATAATAATAGCTTTGCTATGCTTAGAGATACCAATGGAGAGAATGGTATATACTCAGCTAAAGTTGACGGTATGGGGGAATATTTTATTGATGATGTTCCAGTTGGAAAATATTTAGTACTTATAGTATCAAGAAATACTACCGAAGGAGACAGATTTGATGATGAAGAAGCGTGGTTACAATGGACAAGTGATATATTTAGCCCATTAATAAGTGATACTGATTTAAAGACATTGCAATTAATGATTGGATATAAAAGTTGGCACTTTTATACTATCGAAATTAAAGAAGGTAAAATTAAGCGTATCAGTCATGACTTCGGTTATACTTACATTTAATTAATGAAAAACAAGGGGTAAGACAGTACAAGTCTTATCCCTATTTCTTTGTATTGTTCTGATCAAACCTAGGTACCAATCCTCAAATAGAGTTCATTTTTATGTCATTCCCAAGCTATAAACAACCAAATGATAAAAAATCACTACTTATAACATTGACTCTGAATGAATACTGGGTTAATGTTAACCTAGGTTAACAAATAGGAGGCGGGTTATGGCTGTTTCAAAATCATTAGAAGAATATTTAAAGACAATGTACGTTCTTCAAAAGCAGAAAAGTGATATCAGAGTTACAGATATTGCTGAGAAAATGCAATGTACGAAAGCAAGCGTAAATAAGGCAATCAAAATACTAGCAGAGCATGAACTAGTCACTTATGAAGTATATGGAAAGATTCAAATCACTGAAGCAGGGAACGCGACAGCTAGAAAGGTGTTAGAAGCTTATGACATCGTATATCTATTTTTAACCGAGCTGTTGGAAATGCAAGCGGACGAAGCTAACATAGAAGCAGAAAATATGAAAAAAAGTATGAATGATCAAACGATCAATAAATTAGCAAAATATACGCAAAGCACATTGGGAATGCAAGAATTAGGATGTGGATTTGATATTAATAATTCAAGATGTATCGATTGCGGTAGAAGAGTAAAATCAATTCATTTTAAATAAGGAAGGGAAGGATACACAATGAGTAGTAACACGTTATTAGAGATCAAAGATTTATATGTAAGTGTAGAGAATCAGGAGATATTAAAAGGGCTTAATTTAAAGATTCAACCAGGAGAGGTACATATCGTAATGGGACCAAATGGTGCTGGAAAATCGACACTTGCTCACTCCATTTTAAACAATTCAAGCTATACCAAGGAAAACGGTGAGGTGTTGTTTGAAGGGGAGGATATTACCGAATCCAAAACGGATGAAATTGCGAGAAAAGGTATCTTTATGTCATTCCAGTCTCCAGAAGAAATACCAGGAGTATCTGTTATGAATTTCTTAAAATATGCAACCAACAAAATTACTGGAAAACCAGTAAAATTCTTTGCATTAAAAGAAGAAATCAAAGGTTATATGGAACAATTGGATATTAACCTTAGTATGGATCGTGACTTAAATGTTGGCTTTTCTGGTGGAGAAAAGAAGAAGAATGAAATCCTTCAAATGCTAGTGCTAAATCCTAAGCTAGCAATCTTAGATGAAACCGATTCGGGACTTGATGTGGATGCCATTCGAACCGTTTCGAAAGGTATTCAAATGTATAAAAATGATGAAAATGCAGTTTTAATCATTACGCACAATGCGAAAATACTAGAAAATCTTAAAGTAGATTATGTACATATCTTAGTTGATGGAAAAATCGTTAAAACAGGAACGAGTGAATTAGCAAAACAGATTGAAAAAGATGGATATGGAAAATATAAATTGGAGTAATCTTTGTGAAAGGTAAGGCTAATATGAAAAAGACGAATGTAGAAGAATTAAATCGTAATATATATGACATAAGAAATGATGATCAGTATGATTTTAAAATAGAAAAAGGTCTGACTGCAGAGATTATAGAAGAGATATCGAAGCAGAAGCAAGAACCAGATTGGATGCGTGATCTTCGATTGAAGGCTTTGGATGTGTACAATTCCTTAAGCCTGCCAACATGGGGACCAGATCTCTCTGAATTAAATATGGATGAGATTGCAATGTATGTAAAGCCAAAGACAAAATTGAATTCTAGCTGGGATGAGGTTCCTGACTATATCAAAGAAACCTTTGATCGATTAGGTATTCCAGAGGCAGAGAAAACCTCCTTAGCTGGCGTTGGAGCACAATACGACTCAGAAGTTGTGTATCATAGCATGAAAGAAGAGTTAGTAAAGCAAGGTGTTATCTATACGGATATGGAAACAGCAGTAAAAGAATATCCTGAGCTTGTAAAGGCACATTTTATGAGAGTTATCCCAATGACAGAGCATAAATTTGTGGCATTGCATGCAGCCGTTTGGTCGGGTGGCTCTTTTGTATATGTACCAAAGGGAGTCAAAGTAGATATACCGCTACAATCTTATTTTAGATTAAATTCTCCTGAAGCTGGGCAGTTTGAGCATACATTAATTATTGTAGAAGAAGGAGGAAGTCTTCATTTTGTTGAAGGTTGTTCCGCTCCAAAGTATAGTAAAATTAACCTCCATGCAGGTTGTGTAGAACTTTATGTTAAGGACAATGCTTATTTACGTTATTCAACCATTGAGAACTGGTCCAAGAATATGTTGAATCTGAATACCAAGCGAGCAATCGCAGGTAAGAATGGTAAAATTGAGTGGGTATCAGGTTCCTTTGGTTCTAAAATATCGATGTTATATCCAATGAGTATCTTAAATGGAGAAGGTGCAAAAGCAGAATACACAGGTATCTCGTTTGCAGGTAAGGGTCAGAACCTCGACAATGGATTTAAGGTAGTTCATAATGCACCTAATACCTCAAGTGTAATGGATGGAAAATCTATCTCAAAAAATGGAGGTGTCTCTACCTTTCGTTCTTTAGTAAGGATCACAGAGCATGCGAAGAATTCAAAGTGCTCAGTATCGTGTGAATCATTGATGTTAGATAGTTTATCCAAATCAGATACGATACCAGTCAATGACATTCGAACCGAAGAAGTAGAATTCTCACATGAAGCAAAGATAGGTAAAATTAGTGATAAAACAATATTCTATCTGATGTCAAGAGGATTATCAGAAGAAGATGCGAAAGCTATGATTGTTCGAGGCTTTGCAGCACCGATTTCAAAGGAACTTCCAATTGAATATGCAGTGGAAATGAACAACTTGATTAATCTTGAATTGGAAGGAGCGATTGGATAATGGAGAAAATGAGATTAAATCATACACCGGTTAGAACTTGTATCAGCTTTGGAATCAATGATATTGTTCTAGATAGCTTTGTGCTACCGGAAGAGATTAAAAGATTTGATTCTGTAACAATAAAAAAAGGTACAGCAAAAGTTACAGCGAATGCGACAATCAATGAGACGCCTTTGACATTTGGTATTGAGTCCAGATTACAAGAGCAGGTGTATAAGAACTCGAATCAGAGCTACCAAATCACATTGGAACAGCCAATGAATGAAATTGTAGAACTCGATTTTGATTTCAATGAAACGAATGCTTACCTGGTTTCTTCGATTAATATCTTAGCAAAAGAAGGAGCAAAGGGAACCGTTCTATTAAAATATAAATCACAAGAAAATAAAGAACTCCCCTTGGAGCATTATCATAATTCAATCTGTAGAGTTACGGCCAAGAAGAATTCAGACCTTAAAGTCATTTTGATTAATCTTTTAAGTGAAAAATCAAGGAATTTCATCAGTTTAGAAAGTAAGGTTGAGGAATCGGCTAATTTAGATGTTATTACGGTTGATTTTGGCGGAAAAAGTAGTATCTCAAACTACTATATGAATCTTTCGCAAGATCATGCGAATGGTAGTATAGAAAGCATCTTTCTAGGGAAAGAAAGCCAGAAAATTGATATGAACTACATTGCTCAGTTGAGAGGCAAGAAATCCAATGCGAACATTGACGTTCAAGGAGCCTTGAAAGACAAAGCAAGTAAAAGCTTTAAGGGAACGCTTGACTTTAAAACAGGAGCAAAGCAAGCAGTTGGGAATGAAAATGAGTTCTGTTTGTTATTATCAGACCGAGCAAGATCAAAATCCTTACCGATGCTTCTGTGTTCGGAAGAAGATGTGGAAGGTAATCATAGCTCAGCATCAGGAAAAGTGGATGCAAAGGAACTATTTTACTTGATGAGTAGAGGCTTTAGCCAAAAGGATGCAATGAAGTTATTGGTATTATCTAGATTTACTCATATTATCGATCGAATGGAGCTTGATGAGCTAAAAGAAGAAGTTCTTGCTGAGATTGACAAGCGCTTAGATTAAGTTGGAAAGGTTTGATATGGAATGGAGATAGAATTAAAAAAAGATTTCCCATTACTACAAAATGGAAGCCTTGCTTACCTAGATAGTGGTGCGACAACGCAAAAGCCACAACAGGTAATTCGTGCAATCGAAGAGTTTTATAATTTACATAATGCCAATCCACATAGAGGTGCATATAGATTAAGTATCGAGGCAACACAATTATATGAGGAAACTAGAAAAAAGATTGCGAGATTCATCAATGCCAAAGATCAGGATGAGATACTATTTACAAAAAATGCGACTGAGGGCTTAAATTTAGTTGCTTATTCCTACGGAATGGAACATCTGGCTCAAGAGGATGAGGTAGTAATCTCGATTATGGAGCATCATTCCAACCTAGTTCCATGGCAGATGGTGACAAAGAAAACAAAGAGTAAGTTGTCTTATCTATACATCAATGAGCAGTTTGAATTGAGTAAGGAAGAAATTAAAAGTAAAATAACTGAGAAAACGAAAATTGTTGGAATTACACATATATCGAATGTGTTAGGAACTATCAACCCAGTGAAGGAAATCATTCAACATGCCCACCAGATGGGAGCAATTGTAATTGTGGATGCTTCACAGAGCATACCACATCTAAAAATGGATGTACAAGACTTGGATGCAGATTTTTTAGTTTTTTCTGGACATAAGATGTTAGCACCGTTAGGAATTGGAGTCTTGTATGGAAAGAAAGAATTATTGCAACAAATGAGTCCGTTCTTATACGGTGGCGATATGATTGAATATGTATATGAGCAGGATACGACCTTTGCTCCATTACCGAATAAGTTTGAAGCGGGAACACAAAATGTTGAAGGAGTTGTAGGTTTAGGAGCAGCAATTGATTATATCGAGCAAATTGGTTATGATAAAATACAAGAAATCGATCGAGAATTAACGAATTATGCAGTTGAAAGATTATTAAAACTTGACTATGTGACGTTATATCTTAGCCCAAAGAGAGAAAATCATTCCAGTGTAATCTCATTTAACCTCAAAGGAATCCATCCTCATGATGTGGCAAGTGTACTGGATGCTCAAAGCATTGCAGTTCGATCTGGAAATCACTGTGCTCAGCCACTATTAAGATATCTCAACATTGATTCCACCTGCAGAGCTAGTTTATACTTTTATAATACAAAAGCAGACATTGATCGATTGATTCAAGGTCTTGAAAAGACATATCGAATGTTTGAAAAATATATCAATAAATGATCAAAGAGAGGTGGAGTTGATTTGGAAGATTTCAATGCTATTTACAGTGATCTGATTATGGAGCATAGCATGCATTCAGAGCATAAAAAAGAGGTAGAGAACCCTGATTATTCTCAATTGGGACATAACCCTAATTGTGGAGATGAAATAAAGCTAGAGGTGAAATTAAATGGGGATGTGATTGAAGATGTAGGCTTTGTAGGTCATGGATGTGCAATTTCACAAGCTTCTGCCTCTATCATGATTGATACCATCAAAGGAAAGAATGTAGTTGAAGCACAAGAGATTATTGGAACTTTTATTTCTATGATAAAACGAGAGGTAACTGATCCTGAGGAATTAAGAAAAATTGAGGATGCAGTTGCATTTAAAAACATCTCAAATATGCCAGCAAGAGTGAAGTGTGCGCTTTTAGCTTGGCACACAATGAACGACGTAATAATGCAAAGAGGTGCTTAATCGCATTGCCCCATAAAAAACCTCCAAGTGATTGAATAAATATCACTTGGAGGTTTTTTTATAACAATTTTTTTGTCTATTGTCCTTTATTTAGATTATTGTAATACCTAATCTTAATGATGATGTCTAATTAATCCAATTGCTTTTGAAAACTCCATTACAACAAGTGGAACAAAGAAAAGACCAGTACCAATGAGATATAACTTTATAGGTAAAGTAACAAGTCCAAATATCACACCAACTGGTGTAAATAATAATAAGGCTACAAGCAAAGTGGAAATCAGAGCGGCTCCATTGAGTGTACGATTTGTGAATGGTCCAATCTTAAATAGGGAACGTTCCGAACGCATATTAAAGGCTTGCACTACTTGTGACATCGCTAATATCATAAATGCCATCGTCTGGCCACCAGCTTCACCCTCGATATGCTCACCGAGTTTATAACCAATGAGTGTCAATGTTGCAAACATAAAGCCTTGTAATACAACACGCACACCAAGTCCATGGGCAAAAATACCTTCATCCTTTGGCTTTGGTTTGGTCTTCATAATACCTTCTTCTACTGGCTCCATACCTAAAGCAATCGCTGGTAAACTATCAGTTACAAGATTGATCCATAATAGTTGCATAGAAAGCAGTGGGCTCTTATGCCAGAATAGCATTGCAAGAAATACGGTGATTACTTCACCAATGTTTGTACCAAGAAGGAAACCAACAACCTTTTTAATATTAGCATAGATACCTCTACCTTCTTTGACAGCTTCAACGATGGTAGCGAAGTTATCATCGGTTAAGGTCATATCAGCTGCACCCTTTGCAACGTCAGTACCTGTAATACCCATAGCACATCCGATATCAGCAGCTTTGAGGGCAGGAGCATCGTTTACACCATCACCAGTCATAGATACAACCATACCTTTTTTCTGCCATGCTTTTACGATACGAATTTTATTCTCTGGCGATACTCTAGCATAAACGGATATATGTTCAACCTTTTGATCTAATTCCTCATCTGACATTGCATCTAGGTTGGCACCAGTGATTGCGTTATCTCCTGGCTGCAAGATACCAAGCTCTTGTGCAATTGCAGAGGCAGTAATTACGTGGTCACCAGTAATCATAATTGGTTTGATACCAGCCATACGACAAGTTGCAACAGCATCCTTTGCTTCTGGACGAGGTGGATCAATCATACCTACAAGTCCAAAGAGAGTAAGTCCAGTTTCTAATTCTTCAGAAGTAGGATTCTCAGATAAGGTATCGATTACTTTATAGCCAATGGCAAGCACACGAAGTGCATTCGAACTCATCTCATCGTTCATTTTCTGTGCTTTTTCAATATCACCCTGAATGCAACGGCTTGCCATTACATCAAAAGCTCCTTTGACGATGACAACCATTTTTCCATCCATACGATTGACAGAGGACATTAATTTACGATCCGAATCAAATGGAATCTCAGCAAGTCTTTCATACTTCTGATTCAATTCATCCTTTGTCATACCATTTTTATAAGCTCCAACGATAATTGCTGTTTCGGTAGGATCACCGATGTGTTGCTCTTGAGTGTCGGTAAAGGTTACAGAACCATCACAGCATAATGTACCATACTTTAGAAGCTCTTTTACTTCCTCGGTATTATTGGAACTGATATCTTCTAATGTACTTTGACCATCTACATAAGCTTTCACAAGAGTCATACGATTTTGTGTTAAGGTACCTGTCTTATCCGAACAGATAATAGATGCACTACCAAGTGTTTCCACTGCAGGGAGTCTACGTATAATCGCATTTTTCTTTACCATACGTTGTACACCAATGGAAAGAACGATGGTAACGATAGCTGGAAGGCCCTCTGGTATTGCCGATACAGCTAAGGAAACCGAAGTCATAAAGATTTCCATAATTTCAATGTTGTTTAGAATACCAATAACAAAGATGATTGCACAAGCACCAAGAGCTAGGAAGCCTAGATATTTGCCAAGCTGTGCAAGCTTTTCCTGTAATGGGGTCTGGCTATCACTTTCATTGTTTAATAGGTTCGCAATTTTACCCATCTCAGTATCCATTCCTGTACCGGTAACAACTGCAGTAGCAGTACCATAAGTGATACTACATCCTGAAAATACCATATTAGAACGATCACCAAGAGGTGCCTTTTCATCTACAGAAGCGAATGCATTCTTTTCTGCTGGAACAGATTCACCAGTTAAAGCAGATTCTTCACTCTTTAAACTAGAGCTCTGCAATAATCTCGCATCTGCAGGTACAAAATCTCCAGCTTCCAGACGAATGATATCACCAGGAACAAGAAAACCAGCATCGATTACTGTTTCTACTCCATCACGAATGACACGAGCATGAGGTGCTGATAATGTTTTAAGTGCCTCTAACGCTTTTTCTGCCTTGCTCTCCTGCATGACTCCCATAATTGCATTCATTACAACAATTAATAAAATTAAAGCTGGTTCAAAAAATTCCTTTGCATTTCCCTCTACACACGCAATTACAAATGAAACAGCAGCAGCTAAAATCAAGATAATAATCATTGCATCCTTAAATTGATCTAAAAAGCGCTGTAGATTTGTCTTTTTCTTCTTTTCTTTGAGTTTATTTTCCCCATATTGTGAAAGACGATTTGCGGCTTCCTCTTTGGTAAGGCCGGTGGATACATTTGTCTTTAAATCCTTCAAAATGTCATCTTTACTATTACTATGAGCTATCAATATCTAAATCCTCCTTTGTTTTCTTTACTTACCTATTTTACCACATTTTATGAAAAAATCATTAGACGAGTATTAAAAAGATAAAATTTCTTCATTTTCTTACCATTTTGATAATGTAGTCAATCATGTTATACTTAAATTAGTCGATATAATAGTGTCAGATTATGAACTTCTTAGGGAGATTGAAAGATTTTCTTAAGAATCATGACCTTCTTTTGCCATAGAACTATACAATAATTGGTGGGAAGATCAGTAAAAATCGTGTACACAGTGAGAGAGGTTAAGTATATGGATCAGGATAAATTCAATGGCTCCAACTATGATGATCGAGAGCTACGTGCAATGTTGAGCGAGCAAGTGCAAGAACAGATGCAGGAAAACGAACGAGGAGATGGATTCGTCAAAGCAAGACAGGAAGTGGCTGCGACAAGAACTCGTAAAGGAAAGAAGAAACGAACAGGCTTGAAAGTTTTCTTAGGTATCTTATTAGTATTTATCGTAGTGATAGGTTTTTTTGTTGCAACAAAACCAGGACGAAAAGCAATCTATACGATGGCAGGTAACTATATTTATGATAAGCTAGAACGGAATGAAGAGGCAAGCTCATTTATGGATCAACACAACCAAGGGGATACGGTTGGTAGAAAAGAAGCTGGTATTGCTAATTATCTATTGTTTGGTATTGAAGAAATTAATGGTGCTCGCAATACCGATAGTATGATGATTGCTACTGTGAATAGTAAAGAAGGTTCGATTAAAATCACCTCATTGATGAGAGATTCCTATGTAAGTGTACCAGGCTGGAAGTCAACAAAGCTGAATGCTGCGTACGCAAAGGGTGGAGCAAGTCTCCTCATTCAAACCATTGAGGAAAATTTTAAAATTCACATTGATGGATATGCACATGTAAATTTTGAATCCTTTGAAAAAATTGTTGATACACTCGGTGGTGTAACAATTGAACTTGGGAAAAAGGAAGCGAAATATTTAAATCGTACGAACTATATCTCCAATCCAGAATATCGTAATGTAGTAGCAGGAGAGAATGTACTTAACGGTAATCAGTTATTAGGTTACTGTCGTGTAAGAAAGGTAGAAACATTAGGCGGTGCGAATAATGATTATGGACGTACGGTAAGACATCGAAGAGCGATGAGTGCAATTTTTGAACAATTCAAATCCCTAAATATACTCTCCATGTTTTCGAAAGCAAATGAGTGTATGGGATATGTCACTACAAGTCTTACCTCCGATCAAATTAAGCAGATGATCGAGGTCATTATTGAGAATAAGATTTCATCTATTGAGACTCTACGCTTACCAGTGGATGGTATGTTTGATGATCCGAAATCCTATCAGGGGACGACATATCCACTTGTTTATGACTGGGACAAGAACATCTCAGAATTATACAAGTTTATCTATGGGGAAGAAACTGCAGAATAAGAAAACGAACCGGGTTGTTACCTCCTTTGATTGTTGAGGTAACAACCCGGTTTTTAATTGATAGGAAACGCAGTTTTTATTAATTAAAAATGCCTGAATTAATTAAAAATGCCTGAATGGGAAATCTTTGAATTATTCATTGACAAATGAGAATGAAGTGCATATAATGAACATATGAACAATTATTCATATGAAAGGATGAACATATAATGAAAGGGATGGGAGAAGTAGGAAATACATGCTGTAATGAAGTACATGAAAACGTGGTCAATGATGTAAAAGAGAAGCTTCCAGCTGAGGAGATGTTATATGACTTGGCTGAGCTATTTAAGGTGTTTGGAGATTCCACTAGAATAAAGATATTATATGTATTACTTGAGTCTGAGATGTGTGTTTGTGACATTGCTAATTTATTGAATATGACACAATCTGCAATTTCTCATCAGTTGAGAGTATTAAAGCAATCTCAGTTAGTGAAGTTTAAAAGAGAAGGTAAGACGATTTTATATTCCTTGGCAGATCAACATGTTGTAACAATTTTGAATCAAGGAATGGATCATGTGGGAGAATAAGAAAAGAGGAGCTGATAAGTATGAAGAAGGTATATCGTTTAGAAGAGTTAGATTGTGCAAATTGTGCTGCGAAGATGGAAGAAGGAATCAATAGAATCGAAGGTGTAACCAAAGCTACGGTAAGTTTTATGGCCCAAAAATTAACGATAGAAGCGAACGACGATCGTTACGATGATATTATGACAGAAGTAGCTAAAGTAGTGAAAAAAGTGGAACCAGATTGCAGAATTATTTTCAAATAAGGTAGGTGTGAAACTATGACTCGAAAACAAAAGAAGTCAGTTATGAGAATTATCATTGGTGCATTTACTTTTGGGCTTGCAATCTTGTCCGAAAGGGTTGATTGGCTGCCAAAGGAATATGCAATGTTTGGTGTAATCCTCATTTATTTGATACCATATCTCATCATCGGTGGAGATGTACTCTTAAGAGCAGTACGTAATATTTTGCGAGGTCAAGTGTTTGATGAGAATTTTCTCATGTGTGTGGCAACCATCGGTGCCTTTGGCATTAGAGAATATAAAGAAGCGGTTGCAGTTATGTTATTCTATCAGATTGGTGAATTGTTTCAAAGCTATGCGGTACATCGTTCAAGAACCTCCATTGCTAATTTAATGGATATTCGACCAGACTATGCGAACCTAATGGATAATGATGAATTAAAAAGAGTAGATCCAGAAGAGGTACGTATCGGTGATGAAATTGTTGTCAAAGTGGGAGAGAGAATTCCGTTGGATGGTAAAGTAGTAAAGGGGAGTTCCTATCTAGATACTTCTGCACTTACAGGGGAATCGGTCCCTAGAAAGGTGCAAGAAGGTGATATGGTTATTAGTGGTTGCATCAATAAGAGTGGAGTACTAAACATTCAGGTACTCAAAGAATTTGGTGAGTCTACCGTATCAAAGATTCTTGATCTTGTAGAGAATGCAAGTACTAAGAAAGCAAAAACTGAGAATTTCATTACGAGATTTGCACGTTATTATACACCTGTTGTTGTAATTGGCGCAGTGTTACTAGCAATAATTCCACCACTTTTATTTGGACTTTCATTTAGTGATTGGTTAAGTCGAGCTTTAATTTTTCTCGTAATATCCTGCCCATGTGCTCTTGTGATCTCAGTACCCCTTGGATTCTTTGGTGGAATTGGTGGAGCTTCAAAAAATGGTATTCTCGTAAAAGGAAGTAATTACTTAGAAGCATTGTCAAAGGTAGATGTTGTAGTGTTTGATAAGACAGGAACCTTAACCAAAGGTGAATTTAAGGTAACTGACATTCATGCAAAGAATACCTCAAAAGAAGAATTGCTTCATCTGGCAGCCTTAGCAGAAGCTTATAGCGATCATCCAATCTCACAATCATTAAAACAGGCAGTGAATCAACCACTTGATCTCTTGAGTGTATCAAAAGCAACCGAAGTAGCAGGGTGTGGAGTGAAGGCATTCGTTTCTGGTAAGCTTGTATTAGTTGGAAATGATAAACTAATGGAAGAAGAAGCTATCGAATATGAAGCGGAGGAGTCTTTTGGTACGATCGTATATGTTGCGCAAGAAGGGGTATATCTAGGAGCGATTATAATCTCAGATGAGATAAAGCAAGATGTACCTAAGGCAATGAAAAAACTAAAAAAATCTGGGATTAAAAAAACAGTAATGTTAACTGGAGATATACAAGCTGCAAGTGAAAAAATAGCAAAAGAACTTGGTATTGATGAATTTTATGCCGAGCTACTTCCTCAAGATAAGGTAGAAAAAGTGGAGGAGTTATTAAGCTTACAGCCATCCGGTCACTACTTAGCGTTTGTAGGTGACGGTATCAACGATGCACCGGTATTATCAAGAGCTGATGTGGGAATAGCAATGGGAGGACTTGGATCCGATGCTGCGATTGAAGCGGCGGACGTGGTTTTAATGGATGACAATCCTTTAAAGATTGCAACAGCAATAAAAATCTCAAGAAAAACCTTACGTATTGTAAAGCAAAACATCATTTTTGCGCTTGGGGTTAAGGTATTTGTATTACTTCTAGGAGCTTTTGGTGATGCAAGTATGTGGGACGCAGTATTTGCTGATGTTGGTGTCTCTGTGTTAGCAATCTTAAATTCGACCAGAGCTCTCTCTACGAAGGAGTTTGAGGAATAACAGTGAATCGAACAAAATGGGGCTGTCGCATCATTCGATTTTATATCAGTTAAGATAACATAACATATTTTGTGACTAAGCCACGGTGGAAAGTAAATATGTTATTCTATCTGATACAAAGTCCGAATGATGCGACAGCCCTACTAATTGATAGTTTTCTATTTGGAAACTGTCTCATCTTCTTGTATGTTTGAATCTTGCGTCACATGGGATTTACTTATTTTATGATGTAGGAATATACCTAAAAGACTAATAATAACTGCTACTATAAATGCGATGATTGCAAAACGATAATCCTTTAACCCGAGAGCATTACCACCAATGGTTGAAGTTACAATCGAGGGGATACGGGCAATGGAGGATATTACAATCCAAGTTCGAAGCTTCATAGGAGTTAAACCTATGAAATAAGTCATAATATCTTTTGGGGTACCAGGAATTGCAAATAAAATAAAGGCTAATGTGTTCAATTTTTTTGGATTTTTTAGAAACTTAAGCTTGTCTAGCTTCTCCCGTGGATAAATTGCTTCGACTGCTTTTACCCCAAAGTTTCTTGAAAATAAGAATACGAGTATGCTTCCTATGACGGTACCAATCATGCAAAGCAAAGTACCTTCGAACGCACCAAAAGCATATCCAGCACCAATCTCAAGTGGTTCCCCTGGAATAATAGCAAATATGATTTGAAAAATCATCATCCCAACAAAAATAAATCGACTTTTAATACCTATAGAGTCAACCCATTGTCGGAATTTTTCTGGTTCCGAGAAAAATGTAAGCATTTTTCTTCCTATAAACCAGAAGACTAAGAGTAAGAATATGAGGAAAAAAACAATAGATATAATACTCATAATTTTTCTTCGTTTTTTTGTTACTTCATCTTCTTGCAAATTACTTTGTTTATCTAACTCAGCCATTTTGTACCCCTTTACTAATGTGCTTTTGTGAGATTGTTTATAAAACAACTGTTTGAAATTATAATAGATAATTTTGAATGTTTTAGCAAGTTTTTTCTAAAAATTTTCTTAACTTTTTGAGAACAAAATGATAAGATAGTAACAGAATTCCCATAATGATTGATTGTATGTGAAATTTAGAGTAAAATAAGGATAAAAATTGTAATATTTAAGAAGATAGATGTTGTAAAAGAAAGAAGGAATAAAATGAAAATCGGTAGAAATGATTTGTGCTGGTGTAAAAGTGGCCAAAAGTATAAGAATTGTCATATGGAATTTGATGAGAAATTAGAAGGCTATGCACGTCTAGGAGCTATGGTGCCAACAAGGGATATGATAAAAAATAGAGAGGCCATCGAAGGAATGAGAATTGCAGGAAAAGCAAATACGATGGTGCAGGATTACTTGGAGCCATGGATCAAAGAGGGGATATCAACAGAACAAATCAATCAACTCGTGGATGAGTATACAAGAAAAATAGGAGGGATTCCAGCAACCCTAGGATATGAAGGATATCCAAAGAGCGTATGTACTTCCATTAATGAAGTCGTATGCCATGGAATACCAGATCCTAACAGAATACTTAAATCAGGTGATATCATAAACATTGATACGACCACAATTGTAAATGGTTATTATGGTGATGCCTCAAGAATGTATTGCATTGGAGAGGTAAGTGCTGAGCTTAAAAAGTTGGTGGAGGTAACAAAAGAGTGTTTAGAGCTTGGACTCGCGCAGGTAAAACCTTGGACCTTCCTTGGCGATGTTGGATTTGTAATTAATGAACATGCGAAAAAGAATGGATATACAGTAGTTCGTGAGATTGGTGGACATGGAATCGGGACTGAATTTCATGAAGAACCATGGGTAAGTCATATTGGACAAAAGAATACAGACTATCTCTTAGTACCAGGAATGACCTTTACCATTGAACCAATGATTAATCTCGGTCGTGCGGCAGTCGTTGAGGATGCAACGGATGGTTGGACAATACGTACCAAAGACGGAAAAGCAAGTGCCCAATGGGAGTACACCATCCTCGTAACCGAAACAGGAGCCGAAGTGTTGTCGTACTAAATTATTGGGATGTCGCATAATTCGACTTTGCACCCTATAAGATATCATATTTTGTTCCCACCGTGGCTAAGTCACAAAATATGATATCTTATAAGGCACAAAGTCGAATTATGCGACTAATCCATAAGGTTAGTTAGAAAAGCAAGTAGGAGTATGTGTTTGCTGTTACATAAGGTTAGGAAGTAAAAAGCCAACAAGATAATGTATACTTCTACATCAGGTTACAATAAAAGCAACAAAGATTATGTATTTACGATTACATCAGCTTAGTGTGTCAAAAGCCAATAAGATATATGCTACTCCTATATCAAGAGTAAGTTAAAAGTCAATAAGATTACATGTTTGCTCCTACATGGGTAGTAAGTAAAACTTTTTATTAAAGCTAACTTACTGAATGCTGAGGACAACTATTATTGTTTTATTTACAAGATGTTTGGGCAGTCAGTTTATACAGATTTTGCAGTTCTTTCCGTAGATGAAAATGGAGATATCTATTATTAAAAAAAGAATGGGCTGTCACTTGTGACAGCCCATAGTTAGGGAGGATAAAACGATGCCAAATATCATACTAGCATTTATCATTGCGGTTGTATTAGAGTATTATTTAGCAAAGAGAAAAAATAAGATCGTAGGCTTACTTCTTCCTGGTGCATTGTTACTTACAACCATTGTTTCTATTGTTATGGCTAAGCCAGATGAAACAGTTAATCTGTTCCAACGCTTCGTCCAAATGATATATGCATTGCTTTATCTGAATATACCCACCTATGTTTTAATCACTATTTATCTTGTTGTAAGAAAAAAAGAGAATGAAAAAAACTCTTAAGAGCAGTGATAACTATCCAAGAGGAATGTACTACTTAGCGTTTGATTGAGGTTGTAGAGCTTTTTAGGATACGTATCAAATCGTTACTTAGTAAAGGTTTGCTATATACAAAACCTTGTACAAAATCACATTTCTTTTCCACTAAGAGAACAAGCTGGGAGGAATGCTCAACACCCTCGGCTACGACATGTATTCCAAGGTGATGAGCAAGTCGAATAATTGTGTGGACCATTGAAAGTTCTTTATCGCTAACGCAGATGTTATCAATAAAGGACTTATCTATTTTTAACGTGTGAATATTCATCTTGGCTAGATAATTTAAGCTGGAGTAACCAGTACCAAAGTCATCAAGGGCAACTTTAACACCTATTTCATGAAGCTTTTCAATGATTGTTACGGTACCTGGTATCGAAGAGACAAGTGCACTTTCTGTTAGCTCTAGCTCTAAGTATTGAGGTGGAAGCTGAGTCTCTTCTAAGATCATAGAAAGCTGGTCAAAGAAGTCAAAGCGATTAATTTGAACTGGGGATATATTAACCGAAACGATACATGGATCAATCCCACAGTCGATTAAGCTTTTGTTAAAGCGGCAGGCTTCTCTTAACGCCCAAGTGCCAAGCTCATTAATTAAGCCTGTTTCCTCTGCAATTGGAATGAATTCTCTAGGTGAGAGTAAACCCAAACGAGGATTGTAGATTCGTAATAATGCCTCGTAAGCGGTAACTTTATTCTCTTTTATATTCACCAAAGGCTGATAGAGAAGATATACCTCACTATTATAGATGGCATGACGTAGCACTTCAGTGATTAGGTTTTTATGATTGAGATGATCTTCCATTTGGTGATTAAAAAGAGTGTATTTATTTTTACCATTCTCTTTGGAATTGTACATCGCAATATCTGAGTTTTTTGTCAAAGTCGTAGTATCCAATCCATTGTCTGGATACATTGAGATACCAATACTTAAGGAGATATAAGCGGTTTCTTCCTTTAAAAGCATAGGCATCTGAAAATGATGAAGGATTTGATTTGCAAAATCAATCGCCTCCTCACAGGAGGAGATATAAGTTTTTATGATCATGAATTCATCACCTCCAGCTCTGGCAATACAATCTTTTTCGGATAAGAGAGAGAGGAGTGAGGATGCTGTTTGCTTTAATAATAAATCACCATAATCATGTCCAAGAGTATCATTGATCATTTTAAAATTATCCAAATCAATAAAGTAAATTGCGTGATGATCTTTGGAAACTTTACTTTCAGAAAGAATCCGATTCGTATACTCAACAAAAGCTAAACGATTAGGAAGCCCTGTTAAAACATCATGATAAGCAAGATATTCAATACGATCGTAGTTATTGCGAAGTGTATCTTCATTTTCTATGAGGCGTTCATGCATTATAGTTAACTCATCATAATTACCTTTAATGGTATGTAGCATTTTATTCAAACCGCGTGATAAATCACCTAATTCATTGGTTGCTTTGAGGGTCGAGGTTACATTTAAATTTCCACTAGAAGCAATTTTCATAACATTTCGAAGCTCAAGAATCGGTTTGATATAGATTTTTTGATAATAGTGATCGGCAATCAAAGCACATGGTAAGAAGATAAGAAGTGAAAGTAATACATAGCAGAGGATATCATACCACTGAAAGGGAATCATGATTTCTTTTTCTTGTAGGAGCATAATATTCGTCTGATCAAAGAAAGCATAGGAATAGATATGGGTTTTAAAATACCCTTTGATGGAAAAACTACCGGCTGGTTCAACGCTTTTCTTATCATGAAGCAAAAAGAGATCAGAAATCCTACGTTTATATGCAGAGGTTACATCGGTTGAGTTTTGATTGTTGGCATATAAAACACCTTCGGATGAGAGAATTTGGGAATTGCAGCTATGGATCGAAGTAAAAAATTGCATGATTTGTGTTTCATGCTCATTAAGTTTTGAAAGGAAATCGGAACTTTTAGATTCCAAAGGAGATTTGAGCAATAATTCAATATGGTTTTTATTGATTTTGGTCAATTCTAATAATTGTGTTTTACTATCTTTTTCGCGATCATCGGTGAAAGTAAATCTGAATAGACATAGAATTAGCAGTAAAGGTAGGGATGCAAATAGTATGAAAGTGAAACGAAGCGATTTCTTTATCGACATAATTACCCCCAAATAGCCAGACTTCATATGAATTAGAATAATTTTACCAAAAAACTACAGAATTTGCAAGGAAAGAAGAAATGTTTACCCAATGTTTATGAAAAATTTAGTTGAAAAAGGACAACAATAAATGTATACTTGTACTAAAGTGGGCACAAATGCTCGCAAAGTACGTAGTAAAACGTATGAATGATTAAGGAGTTATGAATGTACAAATTATTATGCAAAGATGGTAATGCAAAACGTGGTGAATTCCATACTGTTCATGGGACCATTCAGACACCTGTTTTTATGAATGTAGGAACCGCTGCAGCGATTAAAGGTGCAGTTTCAACGATGGATTTGCAGAATATAAAAACACAAGTGCAGCTTAGCAACACCTACCATTTACATGTAAGACCGGGTGATGAGGTAGTTAAGAAATTGGGCGGCCTTCACAAGTTCATGGTATGGGACAAGCCGATACTGACAGATTCCGGCGGATTTCAGGTGTTCTCTTTATCTGGACTTCGTAAAATCAAAGAAGAAGGCGTATACTTTAATTCGCATGTAGATGGACGCAAAATTTTCATGGGACCAGAAGAGAGTATGAGAATTCAGTCGAATTTAGCTTCGACGATAGCGATGGCTTTTGATGAATGTCCACCACATCCTGCAACCAGACAGTATATACAGGATTCTGTGGATCGTACTACAAGATGGTTGATTCGTTGTCAGAATGAGATGAATCGTCTAAATTCTTTAGAGGATACGATCAATAAGAATCAGATGCTCTTTGGAATTAATCAAGGTGGAACGTTTAGCGATATTCGTATTGAACATGCAAAGAAAATCTTTGATCTAAATCTTGATGGATATGCAATTGGTGGTCTTGCCGTTGGGGAGAGTCACGATGAGATGTATCGTATCATAGAAGATGTAGTACCTTATCTTCCAGAAGCAAAACCAACCTACCTAATGGGAGTTGGTACACCAGCGAATATACTCGAAGCAGTAGAACGTGGTGTGGATTTCTTTGACTGTGTATATCCAGCACGCAATGGACGACATGGACATGCTTATACGAACCATGGAAAGATGAATCTATTGAATGCAAAATATGAGTTAGATGATAAACCTATCGAAGAAGGATGTCAGTGCCCAACTTGTCAACATTATAGTAGAGCTTACATCCGACATTTGTTAAAGGCAAAGGAAATGCTAGGACTTCGATTATTAGTTACCCATAATCTTTATTTCTACAATGAGATGATGGAGGAAATTAGAGAAGCCATTGAGCAAAAGAATTTTGCCGAATATAAAAAGAAAAAGCTTGAAGGATTTGCCACAGGACAGGAATAACTGTGTTATGGCATTGAATTATAATTC
>JAEZKD010000252.1 GCA_023415655.1 Bacillota bacterium
TCACTTATATGGAGAGAATCTCAAAAAAATCAAAGTCTTTTATCCATCTATTGAAGAGCAACGAAAAATCACCTCTTTGCTTTCCCTTATTGATGAACGTATCGCCACCCAAAACAAAATCATTGAGAAACTGCAATCCTTAATTAAAGGGCTAAACGATAATATCCACAAAGGTATTAAGGGAGAAACCGTCTGCTTTTCAGATTTGGGTGAAGCTTATTCTGGATTAAGCGGAAAAGGCGGTGATGATTTCGGATATGGTGAGCCATTCATTACTTATATGAACGTGTATCAGAATACTTACATCTCGGAAAAGGATTATGAATTGGTACAAATCGCTCCCAACGAAAAACAAAACAGTGTGCAGTACGGTGATGCCTTATTCACACTCTCATCTGAAACTCCGGAAGAAGTTGGTATAGGTGCAGTATATTTGGGCAATACGCAGAAACTTTATTTGAATAGCTTCTGCTTTGGCATTCATTTCTATGATGAACGTGTATTACCTCAATACCTTGCCCACTTCATTTCAAGTTCTTCATTTCGTAGGGCTATATATCCGTTAGCACAAGGGAGTACACGGTTTAATCTTCAAAAAAATGACTTTATGAAGATGAAGTTTTTACTACCAAGCTTAGAGAAACAAGGACATATAGCTAACACTCTTGACGCTTTGCATTGCCGTTTGGCAAATGAAAAGTCATTAACGGAACAATACATTTTATTGAAGAAGTATCTATTAAGCCTAATGTTTATATAAACATTTTCTGAAGCAAATACCGTTTCTGCTGTTGAAGACAACTTATGTATTCTTGCTCATTATCCAATTTTCTCTCAGTGAGTTCAAACATACTACAGATTTGTTGTTGAACAGACATTGGTGGGATCGGGAATCGACTCTTACCTAACGCAGTTTGGTTGATACTTGCTTGTGAAACTGCTTTATTGCAAATAGTTTGAAAATGGTTTATTGCCCAATCAGTACAAAGAAGTAAATGCAAAAAACGAGGTCTAACTATGGTTGTATTGGGTATAATTCGCAATAAATTCATGCCATGATAAAGTCCATAATCTTTGTCAAGATAGGCTGTATTTCCTATATACTGAATACTATTGATATTGCTAAACAGAATATTACCTACGTTTAACCTATAGCTTTCAGGAATACACTCTACATAGCCAATTCGTTGTATATCAATACAATGTTTGCTAATAGTTTCTATGCGAGAAACCTTATAAGGGGTTTGATAACTCACTTGTGTTCCTGAATAGCCACTTTTTATTTGCGCCAAGTCATCCAGTCTATATAAAATCCAATCATTCTCTGATGAAAGCAATTGCTGACTAAGCCCTTTAATTAAGGATAAAAAATCAGCAATTTCACAGGAAAGGGATATTCCCCATATTCTTTACTCTCCTTGCTGTTCCATCAACTCCTTATAGTGCTGTTCATATTCTTCATCAGTAAAACTTTCAGCACAACTTTTGGATCGAGTTAAAATTCGTAGATTCTCTTGAAATAATATTTCCTGTCGGCTCATTTGAGAACCAAAATATTTAGGAGAATAAAATCTATCAATCTCTGTTTGCTTTAAATTTTTATACCCAAGAGAAACGGCCATTTCTGAAAGTAAGTCAAGTCTAAAAGAATTACTACTATCAAAATGAGGTGATTTTTCGTTTAAACTATCTAAATATTCTCTCCATGCATGTCTAACTTTTTTGTTTTCCTGAAATACTACATCTATTGTATTTAAGGCATCAACCCATTCTTTTGTTATTGGGGTTGATTTTCGATCTGCCATTAGTGTAAGGAAGACTCTTAATTGAGCATCTTTTTTTGCTTTTCTATTTTGGTACTTTATTCCTAATACCCAAACAATAATTGGGATAATAGCAACAGCAATAATCTGACCGATGCCGATAATGATTTGTATATATTCTGTTGTACTCATAATGCTAAATTTATGCAAAGGTAGTCTTTTAGATCAAAACCTATTTGTATAATTCGAAAAATTTTATCTTTAATTAAATATCACACAAGCTAACTATGCAAAATAGCAGAATACACTGCTTCAAGATTGACTCTTCTACACACTTTGATAATAATATAATGAGGAATATTCCGTTTCTAATGTGATGGATGTAGAGCATAATGTTACAAATAATGCGATGTTTTGAGGTATAACCGTCTGGTTATCATAATGAAATTAAGGATTGTTTATTTGTAATGTCCGCAATTAGTTTGAAAATGCTTCACTCTGATTCTTGGGAACAATTCAAGATTCAAGATATTGCATCAATAGGACGTGGTAGAGTTATTAGTTCGGTAGAAATTAGCCAACAAGAAAATCCGTTATACCCTGTGTATTCTTCTCAAACATCAAATGACGGAATTATGGGTTATCTTGATGATTTTATGTTTGAAGGTGAATATATCAGTTGGACGACTGACGGTGCAAATGCAGGAACGGTATTTTATCGTAATGGAAAGTTTAATTGCACTAATGTCTGTGGCTTGTTAAAGCTCAAAAAAGGATTTGATGCCCATTTCGTTTCATTAGTCTTAGCAGAAGCAACAAGGATGTATGTCTCAACTAATTTAGCAAACCCGAAACTTATGAATAACACAATGGGAAACATACAAATCCGTCTGCCAAAATTAGAAGAACAAAAAAGAATCTCCGTTGTTTTCAGAAAGTTACATGGACTATTAGAGACACATAATAGTTTGATCATCAAGTATTCAAAGCAGAAACAATATTTGCTCTCGCAGATGTTCATATAAACATTTGCGAGAGTAAGTATCTCTTTTGTTCTTCGTATCTTATCTTTGTTTTTGCTTCAATATCCAATTTGCTGTTTAACGAAGTCATTAGTGAGGCTATTATACTTTGTCTTTCTTTTGAAGGTAGTTCAATTACAAGCGAAGCTATTTCTGAAATATAATGCCTTTTATGTTCTTCCGATTTAAGTTCCCAATATGATAGATATTCAAACATAAATCGAAGATTTACATTCGGTTTTGCTGTGAGTATTTTTATTGCCGAAGACTTTACCTTAAAAGGGAATGATACATATTTTGCATCTATTGTGAAATCGTCAAAGATTATACACTCTCCTTTTTGATATATGCCAAATTTTTCGTCTGTATACCCCAAGATAAAACCTTTATTCGCAGTTAGAACAGGGGTTAAACTTGTGTCGGTAGAGTATTCATCATTAGCTACAATATATGCAGTAGGTTGTTCGTAATCAAGTAGCTGATTGATTTCAAAGCTCTCTGTATATTCATCTTTCAATAAGGAGAACATCTTTTTTCTAATTGCGGACTTTAATTTTTTCAAATCCTCAATGATTTTGTTTTGGGTGGCGATACGTTCATCAATAAGGGAAAGCAAAGAGGTGATTTTTCGTTGCTCTTCAATAGATGGATAAAAGACTTTGATTTTTTTGAGATTCTCTCCATATAAGTGA
>JAEZKD010000261.1 GCA_023415655.1 Bacillota bacterium
TTGGGTTTGTCTTAGATCCAGCGAGTGGTTGGTATTATAAGAGTAAAGCAAAACAAATATCTAATGGAAATTATGTGAATGAGATTACATGGTTTGATCCTAAGTCAGGGAGAACAGCAGTCAAAGATTATCCAATGACACAGCAACAGATCCAAGCCATGTTAATTCAATATAGAAATAATCAAAGGAACCAAACAACTGGTACCAACACCAATGCCATTGATCAGCCAGTATCAACATCAAAAAAGTCAAAGAAGGGCTTGGTGATCGGAGGAGTGATTGTTATCATTCTTCTTATTCTCGGATTCTGCACATGGCAATTTAAATGGTATGAGATATTTACAGGAAAGGGTGGCGCCCTCGGGGTGGTGGCGGAAGATCCAACGATCGAACCAACGAGTGAGCCTATACTGATACCAACGTCGACTCTAGAACCAACACTAATTCCAGAAAGTCCTTTGGGCGTCTTAAATGAGGATTACATTCTGATTGGAAATCAAGAATTTCTTACTAGTGATTCAGCACTTTTTTTAGAGTCAATGAACTTAAGTAATAGTGACTTGAAATCACTACAATATATGAAAAATCTTGACTCCTTATATTTGTACGATAATAATCTTACGGATTTGACTTATATTAATAACATCAGTACATTGACTTATCTTGATGTATCAAAAAATGATATCTACCACATCAATGACATTGCGATGCTTACGAACCTAGAATCCTTATATCTGGATGATACGAAGGTTTCAGATTTGGCACCTTTATCTTTCATGGAGAATTTGGCTTGCTTAAGCATTAAAAATAGTGAGGTCTTTGATTTGGAACCAATTGTAGGGATTGATTCCTTGATGTACTTGTATGTAGAAGGTTCGCTAGTAGATGATTTTACATATTTGGACCTGATGCCAAATCTTTATTTTTGTGATAGCTACATTACAGGTGGTGGTACAGATTTAACGCCAGAACCAACAATAGAGCCTTCTGATGGATATACCTTTACGGAAGACGATAATCTATATCTTCAACCAATTACGGATAATTACGTAGTAGCTGCTTTGGTGCCAAATTCTTATGAACAAATTGCTCTAGTTAGTTTTGATGAGAATGATACTGTCGTTCAGATGAGACTTCGTATGGAGATAGGATATGATCTAACAGAGATGGATAAAGAAACCTATCTAAGCTATTTTAAAGATACCTTAGGAGTGGATGAGATAACAATTGTAGGGAGTGTCATTTATGTGGATTATCCAGAGGATGGTATTGATACCTATGATCGTGAGGGTTTTATCTCTGATTTAGAGTTAGAGGGCTGTGAAATAATTGTGGATGTAAAAAATTAAGCATATAGCATTGAAGGCTGTTGTCTGATTGGGTGAGTAAAAGCACTGAATTAGATGACAGCTTTTTCTTTGATATAACGTAGTTTCGTTTCTTCCTCTAGAAAGCTTTAACTACCTATCTAATAATTTTTCATCAATAGGCTCAAATACAAAGTACACTTTGTCCTTGCGAGGAAAATGTTGTTTTGATATACTTATGAAAACTAATATGTAGCAATGTGAAACGGGGATGGTTTCAGGTTGGTAGGATTACATATATGAAAAAGGAGAGTACATAATGGCAATTCGTATTGGTATCTATGGTTATGGGAATTTAGGCAGAGGTGTAGAATGTGCGATTAAGCAGAATGAGGACTGTGAATTGGTTGCAGTATTTACAAGAAGAGCACCTGAGACGGTTACAATTATAACCGAAGGGGTTGCTGTTGTTTCTGTGGAGGAGGTAATGAACTATAAAGATAAGATTGATGTTATGATTCTTTGTGGAGGAAGTGCTACGGATCTACCAGAACAGACTAAAAAGCTTGCTAAGGATTTTAATGTCATTGATAGCTTTGATACTCATGCTAACATTCCAGTACATTTTGATGAAGTGGATCAAGCTTGCAAAGAAGGAAAGCACATAGGAATCATCTCAGTGGGCTGGGATCCTGGAATGTTTTCCATTAACCGTCTTTATGCAGATGCGATATTACCAGATGGAAAGGATGTTACCTTTTGGGGAAAAGGTGTGAGCCAAGGGCATTCGGATGCAATTCGACGCATTGAGGATGTAATAGATGCAAAGCAATATACAATACCGGTACCAGAAGCAATCAAGTCCGTTCGTGAAGGAGAAAATAAAACGCTAACAACAAGACAAAAGCATACACGTGAATGCTTTGTAGTGGCAAAGGAGGGAGCTGACTTAGAACAAATTGAACATAAGATTAAGACAATGCCAAACTACTTTGCTGATTATGATACAACGGTACATTTTATTAGTAAGGAAGAGTTAAAAGAAAAGCATAGTGGGATACCACATGGTGGTATGGTAATTCGTAGTGGAAAAACAGGTGCTCAGTTAGAACATAAGCATGTCATAGAGTATAGTTTAAAGCTAGATTCTAACCCAGAGTTCACAGCCTCTGTACTCGTTGCTTATGCAAGAGCTGCCTTCCGTTTAGAGAAAGAAGGCGTGTATGGATGTAAGACGGTGTTTGATATTGCACCAACTTATTTGTCGAGGAAATCTGCAGAGGAACTAAGAAAGAGTATGCTCTAAACGAAGGAACAACACTTTATCCTATCTTATGTTGTAAAGTGTAGAATTGGGTGGAATAATACAGTACAAGAGAGTTCAAGGATGGAGGAAGGATATTTGAAGATTATTATCTCATTTTTGATTAGTTTTTTTATCGTTTTATTTGTTTTGCTTAAGCTAAGGCGCAATCAAACGGTACGTCAATGGTTTCATAATCGTGGGGTACTGATTGCAGTTACAGCTTTCTTGTCCATGCTTTGCGCTGTTTATAAAGCCTATGTCTTTGGGTTCTTTGTATATATCGCAATTTTATACCTTTTGTTTGATTTGCTTTGTTTTCTGATTAAGCTTTTCCATAAAAAGTGGTATCAACCAATGAAGCGGTTTGGGGGGAATGGAATATGGATTGCTGGCATCGCTGTCTTAATTACTGCCTTAAGTATGCTGCATGTAAGAACGATTCATACCGTGCATTATACGGTTGATATCAATAAGGAGATTGTTAATCAAAAGCTTCGTTTCCTACTCGTTACCGACTTACATCTAGGAACTACGAATAATGAGAACATCTTTCAAACCCTTTACAATACAGCAAAAGAGGAGCAAGTAGATTATATTTTCATAGGTGGAGATATGATTGATGAAAGTACAAGTGATGAGTTAATTGCCAGTGCATATGAATGGTTATCAAAGATTACAAAGGAGTATCCCGTTTATTTTGTGCTAGGTAATCACGAATACATCCGTGGTGGCGTAGAGCTTATCGTAGAACAAATGGAATTGAGTGGAGTTCATGTGCTTACGGATGAAGTTGTATTAGTGGATGAAGCATTTTATCTGATTGGTCGAATTGATAAATACCAATCGATTGTTTCTACGGAACGTGCAAGTCTAGAAGACTTGACTCAAAACATAGATTTAACCTATCCTGTCATCTTACTTGACCACCAACCAGTGGATCTAAAGTTAGCAAAAGAGCAAAAGGTAGATCTTATGTTGTCAGGACATACGCATGGTGGACAATTCTTTCCAATCACGATCTTTGCAAACTTATTCAATGAACAACTGTATGGACTTAGGAAAGATAAGGAGTTTCACTCGATTGTAAGTTCAGGAGCAGGTGTTTGGGGGATGGCAATGCGCAATGCAAGTAATTCGGAGATGGTTGTTATTGATGTGAAATAAATGAGAGCTAACGATGCAAACCAATATCAGATTCTAGTATTTCTTGTGAAAGATATGAAAACAGGCATATTCTTTTGAATCCTAAATAAAATGAAGTAAGGATGATCTTAAGGATATGCTATGAACCTAGAGAAGAAAGAAAAAATCAAAAGGAACACAATGGAAGGTAGGATTTCATGGATTTGTTCTAAGAAATTACAAATTACTGGTTTGATTTTTGTATTGTTTTGTATGTCACTTTCCCTCTATCAGTCGAAAAAGAGTCATTTGCAAGGCTTGGGCATTGGACAAAAATCACCAAGAGAGGGGTTGGAATCACAGCTTATCGTGACTCCTTCCATATTACCAAACCAAACTGAGACAAATGACAAACAGGAAATGACCTTAAACGCCCTTTCTGCATGCTTAATGGATGCTTCGAATGGGCGTGTTTTATATGAAAAGGATGCTTACAAAGAGATGCCAATGGCTAGTACCACAAAGATTATGACGTTATTAGTTGTACTTGAGCAAGCGAACCTAGATGGAATCGTCACAGTCTCCTCCAATGCAGCAAAACAACCAGATGTTCAGCTCAACATCAATACAGGGGAACAGTACGTTCTACGTGACTTATTATATTCCTTAATGTTAGAAAGTCATAATGATACAGCTGTTGCAATCGCAGAATATGTTGGTGGAAGTGTCGAAGAATTCTGTAATATGATGACCGAAAAAGCAAAGGAAATTGGTGCTTATCATACGCAGTTTAAAACCCCAAACGGACTGGATGAAGAGGGACATTATACAACTGCAAGAGATTTATCCCTGATCGCTAGCTATGCCATACAAAATGAGGAATTCTGTAAAATTGTCAAAACGCAAACCTATCAGTTTGATTCGATTGATCGTAAACGGTCCTTTCATGTAAATAATAAAGATCGTTTTCTTTATATGATGGATGGGGCGATTGGAATTAAAACTGGATATACAGGAAAAGCTGGCTATTGCTTTGTTGGAGCGATTCGATTGAATGACAAAACCTTGGTTAGTACCGTACTTGGTTCTGGATGGCCACCTCATAAAGAGTACAAATGGGCGGATACTAAGCGGTTAATGAATTATGGATTGGCTAATTATGAGTCGAATTATCTATTCAATCATCTCAATCAAGATAGGATGGTTTCCATACCAAACACGATTGCAGTTTACGAAGGAAAAACACAAGAAATTGCAATTCGACCAATAGAAGATCTAAGGAACGAAAAAATTCTAATGACAAAAGATGAGCTTGTGAGTATGCAATTGACGATGAAGCCATACATCGTGGCACCTGTTAGTAAAGGAAGTCAGGTTGGTGTTATTACATATTATATCGGGGATCAGGTTTATCGTGAGATTCCTATTGTTACGAAGGAAGAAGCAGAGGAGATTGATTTCTTATTTATCTTTCAACAATTATTGGATGTCTGGTAAATCAAAAAAACTATTGTGAAATTACTAGAATAGGATTACAATTTCCTTGTTTGTAAATTACAGATGAATGGAGAAGTACTATGGAAAAAATAAAGCCAAAGCTATTTAGCGTGATGAGAGAGTATAATTCAAAGCAATTTATCAAGGATATGACAGCAGGGATTATTGTTGCACTCATTGCCCTACCTTTGTCCATTGCCTTTGCTTTGGGGTGTGGAGTACCTGCAGAACGCGGAATTTATTCAGCCATCATTTCCAGTATCCTTGTAGCTTTCCTTGGTGGGAGCCGTGTGCAGATCACAGGGCCTACGGGAGCATTTATCATTATCACACAAAGCATCCTAACTGGTTATGGTATGAACGGTTTAATGATTTGTACGATGATGGCAGGTGTGATGTTGATTCTGATGGGAGCATTGAAATTAGGACGTTTAGTGAAATACATCCCAGCTCCAATTACCATTGGATTTACTGGGGGGATTGCAGTTACGATATTTACACTACAAGTAAAAGATTTTCTTGGTCTAAGCATCGAATCGATGCCAACCAACTTCTTTGCAAAATGGGGAGTTTATCTGAATCATATTTCTGAAATTAATTACACTGCAGTTTTACTTGGTGCCTTCTGTATACTACTTCTAGTCGTTTGGCCAAAAATCAATAAAGTAATTCCAAACTCACTGATTGCTCTAATAGCAGGAACCGCAATAGCATATATAGCTAAGCTTGATGTAAAGACACTTGGAACCATCAATAAAACATTAACAGTTGGCGGTTTTCAACCAGTTACATTAGATCAATTTTTCTCCATGATTCAACCATCCTTTACGATTGCAATACTTGTAGCAATGCAAGCATTATTATCCGCAGTTGTTACTGATGGAATGATCAATTCGAAACATCGTGCCAATATGGAGCTGATTGCTCAAGGGGTTAGCAATACCGTTCTTGGCTTGCTTGGCTGTCTTCCGGCAACGGGTGGGGTTGCTCGTTCCATCGCCAATGCAAAGAATGGTGGAAGAACCCCAATCGCTGCGATCTTTCATGGATTGACCTTATTTTTCTTTTTAATGGTCTGTATGCCATTGATCCAACATGTCCCACTCTGTGTATTGGCAGCAATTCTGATGGTCGTTTCCTATCGTATGTTTAATATTAAAGCTTTCCTTGCTTATCGCAAAGCACCAAAATCGGATCTTGCAGTATTAATCGCTTCGTGTATCCTTACGTTTGCATTTGACCTTGTACTTGCCATTGAAGTTGGTATGGTAATGTCTTGTGTTTTATTTATGAAGCGTATGGCTGATGTAACGGAGGTCAAGGGTTGGAAATATCTTGATGCAATGGAGAGTGTCGATGAGGAGACCGATCCAGAACCATTAAATCTTAGAGAGGTACCAAAACATACGCTTGTATACGAAGTATCTGGACCAATGTTTTTTGGTGCTGCTGATAAACTGATTCAATTGACGAATGAATTAGAGGATTCTATTCAGGTGGTGGTTGTTCGTATGAGAAGTGTTCCTGCCATTGATGCTACTGCAATGAAAGCATTGAATGAGGTATTTGATAAGTTAAAAGCTCAGAATGTTACTATGATCTTTTCTCACGTGTGTGAGCAGCCTTTAAAGGTGATGGAGAAGGCAGGGTTCTTGGATAATGTGGGAAGTGAGAATGTGTGTCAAAATATTGATGCTGCTTTGGCTAGGGCTGGTGAGATTTGTGGGTAGTAATATTAGTATGAGAGTTGGTTAATGAGTGGTTGTACAGGTTTTAGTCCTGTCGACCGTGATGGAAGGGAGAGGATTAAGTAGAGGAACTTAGTCCTCTTTTTGCATTGGAACGACTTTAAACTAATGATAGGATTGATGCATTAACAGAAGTATGATAAAGTAGAAAGTAGGATAAGCAAAGTCAAAAAGTGGTAAAATACTTTCAATTATGGGGAGGATATTAATGTTCGATTTAAAGTATACATATAGCAAAAGAGAATGGATTAGAGCAATTCGAAGATATCTGTTTTTATCAAAGATGATATCGGTGTCAATGATATTAAAGATTCTATTTATCTATGTAGTAATGATTGATTTAGTCATACAAAATAAGTTCATATGGTTAGCAATCATATTTGGTTCAATCAGCTTTTTTTTTACAATTGTCTATGTATACCTTTATTTCATTCATCCGGGATATTCCTATAAAAATGGTGGCCTCGAACAAAAAGAAATACATTTTATCTTCTCCGATGACAAAATAATAAATGAACATGTCCTTGGATCCTCTGAAATCTTATGGGAGTATTACCATTGCTATTTAGAATCCCCGGGTTCTTTCTTTCTTGAGGTTGCAAAGAATCAATATAATGTCATCCCCAAAAGAGTGTTAGTAACGAAGGAACAGGTGGATGCATTTCGGGTATTAATAAGAAAACATCTTATGGAATCATCTGAACTAGAACGTGAGAAAAGAAGAAAGCGAAAAGACTAAGGTATCATTGGAAGCGTACTTACGCAATATGAAACGAAACGGGGATTAAACAAAGGTTCTTTAGATGACCACACTGTATGGACTCAAGTCAAAGCCACCTTCCTATAATAAAAAAGTAGCCATCCAACAACAAAGATAAAATTTTGCTGTTGGATGGCTATTCTTCATTTCATTATATCCGTTTTGGCATAGCATGAATGGATTCGCCAAGTGCATCCTCAATAGCTTCACCCACAGCCTCACAAAAGGTAGGATGAGGTCTAATGACACTTGCTAACTGTCTTGCAGTTAAGCGATTGGCAACCGCTGTACAAAGCTCCCCGATGATATCAGTTGCATGAGTACACATCAGTTGCGCACCGATTAGGATCTGATGTTCTGCCTCAAAGATTAGTTTAATAAAACCACGATCTGCATTTTCGATCACAGATTTGCAGTTGGCAGACATTAAAGCTTTGCCTTGTAATATCGGAATTCCCTTTGCTTTGGCTTCGTCTGCAGTGAGTCCAACCGTTGCGATTTCGGGAGAGGTATAGATACAAGATGGAACTGCATCTAAATTGTATGGAGTAGGTTCACCAAACATCTTAGCTACTGCATTGATTCCTTGCGCACTAGCAACATGAGCAAGTTGTATTCCACCAAGAATAACATCCCCGATTGCATAGACGTTAGGTACCGAGGTTTCAAAGTGTTCACTTACCTGGATATGTCCACGAACAGTAGGAAGATTGATCGCATCTAAATTTAGATTGCTTGTGTTGGCTCGGCGACCGGTTGCAATTAATATCCCATCTGCTTTTATTTGTTTATCGTCAGTTTTATCTGTAAAGTGGCAGATGAGTGATTCATTCTTTTCAATCTCATTGACTTTAGCTCCTGTATAGATATCAACGCCACGCTTTTTAAGTATGAGTGACAAGTTTTGAGAAATCTCGCGGTCCATGTTAGGTAATAAACGATCCATGCTTTCGATGATGGTTACCTTACTACCAAGTGAATTATAAATCGTTGCGAATTCTACCCCAATAACACCACCACCAATGATTACTAAATGCTGATAGGCTTTCCCTTCTTTTAGTAGTTCATCGCTTGTTATGACACCTTCAAGGTCGATTCCTTTGATTGGTGGTTTTGCTGGAGTTGCACCGGTGGCAATCAGTACATGGTCAGAAGATAAAACTTTGTCACCAACCATGACTGTAACAGTACCTAAGCAATCCTCATGCATTTTTTCTTTCCTAGCTCCATCTACAATAAAACTACAACTTCCAGAATAATAATCCACACGATTTGCCTTTAGTAATGACTCAATGCCTTGCCGAAGTTTAGCAACCACGGTATTTTTACGTTCAAACAATGCATCAAAGTCTACGTTAACACCCGAAACTACAATTCCAAGTTCCTCTGAATGTGTGAGAGTTCGAACTAATTCTGCACTATGGATGAGAGTCTTTGTGGGTACACAGCCCTGGTTTAAGCAGGTACCTCCAACTTCGTTTTTTTCGATTAATGCTACTTTTTTCTTAAGCTGAGCAGCTTTGATGGCAGAAATATATCCGCCTGGGCCAGCTCCGATGACAATTAGGTCATACGAACTCATTGGTATCCCTCCTTTTTATAAGAATGTTGTAACTACTTTACTGAATGGAAGACTGAAGGAGAGAACAAATATCAGCTTTCATGCTCATAACTATAGGATCTTCTAGATGTAAAGCATTAATTTTATTACATATGATGGAACTGTCGTAAGCTGAGCCGATGAACGCATCATTTACTAGTGAGATCAAATCCGTATTCATAGCATCGGAAAAGACTTTCGCATCGGTAATCAATCCACTAGAAACCGTAAAATGAAATTGAATTTCACCCCAGGAAAAACGAGCAGAGCATTCGTTTTCAAAATGTATTGGTCGCCCAAATCTCCAATCCCAGGAGGTGAATTTTTCTTCTAACTTAGAGATCTTTTCTTGATCAAAATCGATTTCCTTCAAGGCTTGAGGAGTCCCCTGGTAGACTTCACCTAATGCAGCAATCAGTGCTTTGGATAAAGAAGCAATTGTAATTTCAGGATTGATCTCACCTAAGTTACACACTCTAGCACGTACGGAGGAGACACCATTGGTACTCATCTTTGCAGCGGAGACATTCAGGTAATGGGACATATGATCGAGGTCAGAACGAACGAGTAAGGTTCCATGGTGGTAATAGGAATTACCAGAATGATAATAAGCATTTCCTGAGAATTTCTTCCCATCTACAGTAATATCATTACGTCCACTTACTGTTGCAGTAATACCAAAGGTTTCAAGAGCTTTTACAATGACCTGCAACTGTTTTGCGACATCATAGTTCTCCTTCTGTAGCAAAAAAGTGAAATTCAGATTACCTAAATCGTGATACACGGCACCTCCACCAGAAAGTCTTCGCACCAAGTACCCATCATTTTTCTCTAATTCTTCGACTTTGCATTCCCGCCAGCTATTCTGATTTCGACCTATGACTACTGTATTCTTATTTTGCCATAGATAAAGGATGCACTCATCCGGTTCGACTTTATGAAGTAAATACTCCTCGATGGCAAGGTTATGAAACGGATTGGTACTTGTTGTTTGATAGGTTGAGAGCGTATGAATCATTGCATGCTCCTTTCTTTAAGAAAAGAAATACCGCAGCTTTGGATTTCTTGCAGCATTTACTTCATCAAGTCGTCTTACTGGGGTCGTCGTTGGTGCAGCATGTAATACTTCAGGAGTCTCACATGCTTGTTTATAAATGTTTAGAAGGATATCAGCTGCATGATCAAGCGTTTCTTTGCTTTCTGTTTCGGTTGGCTCAACCATTAATGCCTCATGCACAATCATAGGGAAATACATGGTAGGTGGATGAATCCCATGATCTAGCAACATCTTTGCAACATCCATGGCTGAAACACCATGTTCCTTCTTTAAATCTTCTAAGGTCATAACAAACTCATGCATACAGATGCCTTCAAAGGCAATCTTATAGGATTCACTTAATCGAGCTTTTAAGTAGTTTGCATTTAATACAGCATTTTGAGCAACTTCTTTGATGCCTTCTTTACCTAGGGTTAGGATATAGGTGAGAGCACGCACTACCACTAAAAAGTTCCCATAAAAGCTGCGGATACTGCCAACACTCTGTGATGGATTGGTAAACTCATATTCCCCGTTCTGGTAAGTCGTATTATACAATGGCAAGAATGGAGCTAAAAAGTTCTTACAACCAACCGGACCGCTTCCTGGGCCGCCTCCACCATGAGGGGTTGAAAAGGTCTTATGTAGATTTAGATGAATGACATCAAAGCCCATATCACCTGGACGTGTAATTCCCATAATAGCATTTAAGTTGGCGCCATCGTAATAGCACAAACCACCTGCTTCATGAACAATTTTAGTAATCTCTAAAATATGTTTATCAAAGATACCTATCGTATTTGGATTAGTTAACATAAGTCCTGCGGTATCTTCGCCAACAACAGCGCGAAGCTGATCTAAGTCGACACAACCCTCTTGGTTGGAAGGAATATTGATAATCTCCATACCAGCCATCGTAGCAGAAGCAGGATTCGTACCATGAGCTGCATCTGGAACGATAATTTTGGTTCGTTTGGTATCGTTTCTAGAGGCATGATATGCCTTGATTAATAACAAGCCTAAGAATTCTCCGTGAGCACCTGCAGCTGGTTGGAAGGACATATCTTCCATACCTGTGATTTCACATAGCAAGGTTTTGGCAGTATGTAATACTTTAAGACAACCTTGTATCGTATGCGTTGGTTGCATAGGATGAATGCCAGCAAACGATGGAAGAGCAGCAATTGTTTCATTGATACGAGGATTGTATTTCATAGTACAAGAGCCGAGAGGATAGAAGCCGTCATTGACTGCATGGGTTCGTTTTGCAAGCGCTGTATAATGGCGATTGATATCAATTTCAGCCATCTGTGGTAAATGAAGTTTTGTTTTACGTAGATTTTCTTCCATAGGTAATACACTAGGAACATCATTTGGTGGAAGTATCGAGCAACCATGTCCTTCTTTACTTGTTTCAAAGATTAGGTTCATTATAATGTCACCTCCTTTAGTAACTTAACAAGAGCATCAATTTGAGCTTTTGTATTCTTTTCTGTAACACACCAAAGGATGCCTTCCTTAATTGGAAGACCACCTAAGATATTATTTTCTTCCAATTTGGCCATTAGCTCATCAACATCGCATGGGCAATCCGTAACAAATTCATGGAAGAAATCTTGTTGATATTTTAAAGAAAAGCCATTGATGGCTGATATTTGTTCTGCAGCATAATGTGCTTTAGAATAACATTGGGTAGCGACTTCTTTAAGGCCCACTTCACACATCGTTGCTAAGTAAACACTTGCAGTAAGAGCACACAGTGCTTGATTGGTACAAATATTGGAAGAGGCTTTTTCACGACGAATGTGTTGCTCGCGAGCCTGTAGTGTAAGTACATAAGCACGTTTTCCATCAATATCTGTCGTTTCACCTGCAATTCGGCCAGGAAGTTTACGCATCATGGCTGAAGTGGAGGCCATAAAGCCCAAATAAGGTCCGCCAAAGGAAAGTGACAAACCAAGTGGCTGACCTTCCCCAACGGCAATATCAGCACCACATTCTCCTGGGGATTTTAATAGAGCACAGGAGATAGGATTCACACCCATGATGAACTTTGCTCCTACTTTGTGCGTTATATCTGCAAGTAGAGTAGCTTTTTCTATATTTCCATAATAATTCGGTTGTTGTACATAAAAGCAAGCAGCACTATCATCGAGTAGATCTAACAGAGCAGCAGTATCGGTAACTCCATCTTTTTCGGGAACAAGAATGAGTTCTGTATTGGAACCATTGCAATAGGTTTGCACCGTTTGTAACACAAACGGATTGCAGGTTTTTGATAAGTAAACTTTTTTACGTTTACGCTCGATACACATGGCAACTGCTTCCGCAGCTGCGCTTGCGCCATCATAGACAGAAGCATTGGAGACATCCATCCCAGTTAGCTCACAAATCATGGTCTGATATTCAAAGATGGACTGTAATATCCCCTGACTGATTTCTGCTTGATAAGGAGTGTAGGAGGTAAGAAAATCTTCCCTTGCAGGAATTGTTTTTACAATGGCAGGAATGTAATGGTTATAAGCACCAGCACCACGAAAGATGGTGGAGAATACTTTGTTCTTTGCTGCCATAGCTGTCATAAGGTCATTTACTTCTAGCTCGCTTTTACCAGAAGGTATGTTTAAGGAATCGATTTGAATCGAACCTGGTATTACATCAAAAAGTTCTTCCATGGAAGCTACGCCAATGGTAGATAACATCTGTTGGCGTTCTTCTTTTGTGGTGGGAACATAGCTTCCCATATCACACCTCCTCATTGCAGAATGCTTCATAAGCAGCAGCATCTAATAGATCTTCTCTCATCGTAATGTTAGAAACTTCAATGAACCAAGCACCATAAGGATCTTCATTGATCGCAGCAGGAGTATCCAAAAGTAATTCATTGATGGCTGTAATTTCTCCTGTGACTGGACTGTAGATATCAGAAACTGCTTTTACAGACTCTACATCACCAAAAGCTTCATTTACAGTTACAGTGTCACCAACGAGTGGGAGATTGGCAAATACAAGATCCCCTAGGGCTTTTTGGGCATAATCAGTCAACCCGATTTTAGCAGTAGTTTCGTCGATAAATAAAATCCATTCGTGGGATTTAGTGTAAAGTAATTCGTTTGGATTATTCATAATTTCATCCTCCTTATTTATTGTTATGCACACACCGTATGAGTTGACATACGTATGGTTCATACTTCACAAGTAATGTAGTTTGTTTCTTGTACATTTCATTGGTTCATGTAGATTATGTTTTCAACTTATCTTTAAAATCCTAAGTATGACTTTAAGTTGTTCTTTTATAAAAAGGTAGTTCTATTACACTTGCTGTGATTCTTCGACCTCGAACCTCGACTTCAACGTTCGTATGGAGCTCTGTATTAGTGATATCAAGCAGAGCCATAGCGTATGCACCGTCAAGATATGGGCAAAAGGTACCAGAGGTAGTGATTCCGATTTCGATTCCCTCACTGTTAAATACAGTGCATTGTTCTCTTACGATACCTCTACCTGTAATTTTTAAGCCAACCCGTTTACGAGTAAGAGGAAGAGACTGATTCAAAGCCTCTTTGCCTATGAAATGATCCTTATTGAGCTTTACAGCAAATTGCAATCCTGCCTCAAACGGGGTGATGGTATCACTTAATTCATGACCGTATAGAGGCATAGAAGCTTCTAAACGTAACGTATCTCTAGCTCCAAGGCCACAAGGAGTTAATCCAAATTCCTTACCAACTTCTAATAGTTTTTGAAAAAGGATAGGAACTTCATCGTTTAAACAGTAGATCTCATACCCTTGTTCCCCAGTATATCCTGTTTGTGAGACGATACAATCAATATCGTTGATATGTATGGACGGTACAAAGCTATAGTAACGTTCAGGCAATTGATTTACATCGACTAATTTACTCAGAATTTCTTTTGCCATTGGACCTTGCAGTGCAAGCTGTGCAATCTCATCGGACCGATCCTCCAATACAACATCACCAAATACATGGCTACGCATCCATTCTACATCCTTGAATCGATTTGCAGCATTTACTACAACCATGTATTTTTCTTGATGAAAACGATAAACGATTAGATCATCAACCACGCCACCTTCTTCGTTACACATCAGACTGTAGCGAACTTGACCATCATACATGTTGGTAAAATCATTCGTTAATAGGGTATTGAGGTTTTCTAAGGCATCTGGCCCAGTATAGAATACCTCACCCATGTGTGACACATCAAAAAGACATGCTTTTGTTCGTACTGCTAGGTGTTCTGCAATTACGCCAGTGGGGTATTGCACTGGGAGTAGATATCCAGCAAAGGGGACGATTTTTCCGTCTAAGGCGCAGTGACAATCGTAAAGAGGTGTTTTGCGTTCCATAAGCTTAAATCTCCTTTTTATAATATTTGATAAGAACAAAGCGAGCATTATATGACTTGTTCTTTCTTTTTTGATATATAAGGAAAGGTTGAGAAGCTTCCTTATATATAAAAAACGGAGGCGAACTTAATAAGCTCGCCTCCGTCATGATACCTGAAAGATTCTTCCATAAAAGGAATTGCTTCTTCGGTGTCAGCTATCGTTGCTGACTCTTCGGAGTTTCGTCAAAATTCGGTACTTTTGCCTGAGAGTTTTTGCGGATTCCCCTTCGGCGTTGTATTGAAACAATCTCTCCCGAATTTTTCATTCGATCAGTATATAATTGATACTAACCCTATGCTATGCACTTTCTTCATTCATAAACAAAAAAATGCAATGCATTTTGAACTAACATATAAGAACCTGCTTGCAAGCTCTTATATGTTATATTATACCAAACCAAGATATGTGAGTCAATCAAATACAAGCACAAATTATCTGGTTCAGTCTGACGATTTTAATGAATTGCTGATAAGTTTAAGCTGATCCCTTATTCTCATTTACGATTTCTTCAAGTACTTGGATAAGATCCTGAAGGGTATAAATCTGTACATTGCGTTCTAAAATTGTATTTTTTAGATCAATGGATAAAGTTTCGAACTTCGCTTGCATGTTTGGAGCAATATAAGACATAAATTTCACCTCTTTTGTAGTTTAACCGTATTTATAT
>JAEZKD010000090.1 GCA_023415655.1 Bacillota bacterium
ATCAAGCAAATTTTGCTATAATTCATAGTTTTCAGATATTCTATGACATTTATAGCATGTATGTTATAATGAGTGAATAAACTAACTAAAAATAGGAGGATTTACATATGAAGCAAATCGAACGCAACGATTTATTAACTTACAAATTTTTGTCCAATCTAAACTCATCTCCTAAGGAAGGTACTCTTTCTTTCGTGGTTACCAATAGTAATGAAGAGGATAATTGTTATAATTCAAATATCTGGACCTATCAACCAAAGTCGAATTCTTATACTAAACTAACAGCACAAGAAAAAGAATCCTCACATCTTTGGGATACTGAGGATACCATAATATTCCCAGCTACTAGAAGTGCTTCCGATCAGAAAAGAAAGAAAGCAAAAGAAATTTTTACGACCTATTATCGAATTTCGGTCAAAGGTGGAGAAGCAACAAAAGCCTTTGAAGTTCCTCTTCAAGTAAAAGACATTGAAAAAGTTTCCGATGGTCTTTATGTCATAGCTGCTAATGTTAATGTTCATTATCCAGACTACCATACAATGTCGAAAGAGGAAAAAGAGAAGGTAGTAAAAGCACTCGAAGAAGATGCAGATTACGAAGTGATTGATGAGATTCCATTCTGGGCAAACGGTGGCTCCTTTACACATAAGACACGTACTGGTCTCTTCCTCTTTGAAGAGAAAACTGGTACCTGTACTCGCTTGACACCACCTACCTTTGACTTAGCTTGCTATGAGATTTTTGGTAGTCAAATCTATTATGCTGGTGACTGCTATGACAAAAAGCCAAGTCTCACTGTAAATCTCTACTCCTATGACTTGAATACGAAAGAGACCAAAACCATTGATGATACTCATAGCTACTGCTATTTTGATCTGATTACTTTGAATGATCAGCTGATTCTAATTGCAACTAACATGCAAGAATATGGCCTTAATGAAAATCCTTGTTTTTATCAACTAAATCCTAAGACCAATGAAATCAGCCTTTTGGCTAAGCATGATGATTCCCTTGGCTCAAGTGTAGGCTGTGATTGCCGTTATGGTGGCTCTAAGTCTTGGATTGTGTACCAGGATAAATTGTACTTCATAACTACGAGACGAAATGCAAGCCATCTCTATTGCTTAGACCAAAATGGAACGATTCAGCCTGTTCTTACAAAAGAAGGTTCTGTCGATGGATTTGCCTTTTCTTCTAATTCCCTTTATATCATTGGTATGTACGATCAAAAACTACAAGAATTATATCAGATCTCCTTCGATGATGTTCTTGCTAATACGAACGCAGAGAAATTACAACAGATTAGTAACTATAATACCGAAGTCTTACAAGACAAATACATAGCTATTCCAGAAAAAATCAACATTGCAGGCTCTACCACAGACATTGATGGATGGGTTCTTAAACCATATGGTTTTGATCCAGAAGACAAAGAGAAAAAGTATCCAGCAATTCTTGAGATTCATGGTGGCCCAAAGACAGTCTATGGTGAGGTATTCCACCATGAGATGCAGTACCTAGCAAGTCAGGGACATTTCGTATTCTTCTGTAATCCAGAAGGATCTGATGGACGTGGTAATGCATTTGCAGATATCCGTGGTAAATATGGTACGATTGACTATGATACTATCATGAAATTTACGGATGCAGTATTAGAAAAATATCCAGAGATTGACACCTCAAGAGTAGCTGTCACTGGTGGTTCCTATGGCGGTTTTATGACTAACTGGATCATTGGACATACCGACCGCTTTGTATGCGCTGCTACCCAACGTTCCATTAGCAATTGGATCTCGATGTATGGAATTAGCGATATTGGACCATATTTCACGAAAGATCAAATGGCTGCTGATATCTATGATAATACAGAAAAGTTATGGTGGCATTCTCCAATCAAATATGTTGCACAGATGAAGACACCAACGTTATTCATTCATTCCAATGAGGATTATCGTTGTCCTATGGCAGAAGGTATGCAGCTTTATACTGCACTCGTGAACAAGGGTGTACCTGCAAAGCTTTGTTACTTTAAAGGTGAGAATCATGAATTGAGCCGTTCTGGAAAGCCACTGCATCGACTTCGTCGATTGAAGGAGTTGATTGAGTGGATTCAGGCTTATACCATGGTGTAGTATTACAATACCTCATAAATGGATAAGGCATGATAAAGCAAACTCGTATAATGAAATCTATGTTCTATCATAAAAGCCATACTACATCATAAAGCTTTTAATTATGCCATAGATGTAAAATAAAGTTCCAATTACTAAGTAAGTAACCCCAGGTGGCTAGATTTAAAGTCTAACTTCTTTGGCTATTACTTGGTAATTGGAACTTTTAGCTCTCTATAATTTCTGCGAGTCAGCAACCTTTAATCCCAATCTCCAATTATCTGGTGTTACTTCCTCTAAGTGTATCATCTCTCTCCCTCACTTACTTTTAGCCAAATTTCCATTTTATTAGTTTCAGGCGAATGGCTTTCATATCGCTCTGCGCAAAATGGTTCCGTTTGTACTTTGTGCTTAGGTAACCATGTATTATAGATGTACTGTTGTGCTTTGTATAACGCATCCATAACAAGAGCTTCAAAGTTTTCTGCTTCAAAGGAACAAACGATATACTCTCCTATTGGCAGTTCCCAATTCATAAAACCGACAGGAACGTCTCTCGTTTTTGACTTAGCTCCCGCAAAATAACTAAAGTAGCCTTCCTCTAAACATGGGTATGTCACTCCTATTTCTTCATTTTCTACAGTAAGTTTGAGCGTAGTCTCTTTTTGTTCATGGAAATTACGCCAAAGAGTATCCAATGGATCTACTCCCGATTCTATTCCCAAGCCATCAATATATTGCACTGGCATGTCTCTTTTATTTCCCGTAAAATAGATTGGTTCTGTCAAATGCTTTCGATTTATTTCTAGAACAATTCCATCCGTGATTAATGGTACACCTTCATCAATTAGAGTATAGTGGAGTAAAAGCTCTGGCTTTGTCATTTTATTTAGGGCTATTGGATTCTTACGATAGTCATCTGGTGTCATCCCAAAGGTATCTTTAAATGTTCGGGTGAAGTGTTCGTGAGAGCTAAATCCAAGGTCTAAAGCGACATCTAGAATACGCTTGTCCTTCTGTAATAGGCTATCGGTTGCCTTTGCTAGACGTCTCAGTTTTACATACTCAGCAGCTGGCTTTTTTACCAAGCGGCTAAACAACCTTTGATAATAAAAAGGTGATAATAAAGCGATTCTTGAAAGATTCTCAATATTAATTTCCTGATCCAGATGATTCTCAATATATTCTATGGTTTGCTGTATTTGTTCCCATGCGTGCATCATAAGCACCTCCTTTATATATAGCATACCATGATAAAGTAACATACCGCTTGATTGTGAATGCCCTTCTTTCCTTGCAGATTCACTTTAATTCACTGCTTTAATTTCTTGTACAATCTCTACTTTTCTATGACTTTCTTTACTAATTGCCATGCGATGCTTCCTTCTGATAACTTGGATAATGCCTCCGTAAATGAAATCCATGCAACAGAATCTACTTCTTTTGAAATTGAAAATTCTGCTTTATTTACAATTGCTTTATATCCCAACATAAGCATCTGTTTCTTATCATAAAAATAACTTTGTATATACTGTAATTTCTGAACATCTAATCCTATTTCTTCTTTGATTTCTCGTACTGCAGTTTCTTCTGCATTTTCTCCTAACATAATGATACCAGCGATGCACACATAGTTTGTTGTAGATACATACTGCTGCCTTATCAATGCGATTTCCTGAAACTCATTGACTACAGCACATATTACACAGGTTGTAAACATGTCCCATAATGGTATCTGACAAGCATCACAATACGGAATTTTACCTTCATCACCAATTTCTTGATCCACTAATTTTTGACCACAATGTGGACAATACGTAAAATGCATTGGAATCCCCCTTAGCCACTACTAATATTTACCAATAATGAGATTATACATGTTTTTCAATCTATTATCAAATAAAATACCATCCACAAATAACAATCAATTACAAAATTAAGAGTTCTAGCGCAAAAAAAATGAGAGGTGGTATAAACCACCCCTCATGTATAGTAACGTTTACTCTAATTCCATCGCAATCGACGGAAATGCTTGAACGCTTCGTTTTAAGATTCCTTGTATGTAAGAAATTAAAATTCCATAATTCGTAATTGGAATTCCTTCGTCTACCGCACAGGAAATTCGGTATTTCATCTCTTTTTCATTAAGCGTGCAACCACCACAATGTACAACGAGCTTATACTTTGACAAATCCGCAGGGAATTGAGTCCCTTGCGTGTATTCGAAGTTAATATCTTTCTTGCAATAATTCAAAATCCAACGAGGTAACTTCACAGTTCCTATATCATCACACTGACGATGATGAGTGCAACCTTCGGCAATCAAAATAGTATCGCCATCCAAAAGCGTATCCAACACTTTTACTCCTTTTACAGCAGTTGCTAAGTTACCCTTGTATCTTGCAAAAAGAATCGAAAATGAAGTTAGCAAAATGTCCTCTGGAGTATCCCCAGACACTTTATCAAATACTTGACTATCCGTAATTACAAGCTTAGGTTTCTTACCTAACGTTTGTAAGACTTCTTTTAACTCATGTTCCTTTACAACAATTGCAGTAGCATTCGCTTCTAGGATATCTCTGATGGTCTGCTGCTGTGGTAAAATCAAGCGACCTTTCGGTGCTGCCTTGTCAATTGGAACTACCAAAACAACAAAATCAGAAGGTTCAATAAGGTCCCCTACAATTTGAAGCCTAGAGTCATCTACATGGACTAAGGTCGCAATTCTTTCCTTTAACTCATTGATTTGATCACCTGTTGTAGTACTCACACAGATGGAAGGTTCCACTTTTATTAACTTGGACTTATCAATTAAATCACATTTATTATAGACAACCAGATAAGGGAGCTTCTTGCTTTGAAAAAGCTGAAGGATTTCTTCGTCTTGCTTTAAAAGTCCTATCGTTGCATCTACCACAAGTACTGCGATATCTGTTTTATTTAACATCTGTTTACTTTTCTTAACTCTTAGCTCACCGAGTTCTCCTTCATCGTCAAGCCCTGGAGTATCGATGATCATAACAGGCCCTAATGGAAGTAATTCCATTGCCTTTAATACTGGGTCTGTTGTTGTTCCTTTTTGATCTGAAACGATGGATAATTGCTGCCCAAGGATAGCATTCACTACACTGGACTTTCCTGCATTTCTCATTCCGAAAAATCCAATATGAAGACGTTCGGAACTTGGGGTACTATTAAGAGAACTTTCATTTGCCATAAGATTTCCCTACTTTCATATTAATTAATCCAAACTAGAATCTAAAATCTCGAATACCATTCGCAATGGATACTAAACGTTCACTTGCAATTTGCTTCACCTTTTCATTTGGTATCTTTGGTAGCTCTGCTTGAATCAATGTTTCTCCAACTTCCTTGGTTTTATCCGAAGCATAGTCCATCAGATATTCTTTTAAAG
>JAEZKD010000130.1 GCA_023415655.1 Bacillota bacterium
ACTGTAAAAGAAGAATTAGCTTCCCAGATCGCAGTAATCGGTGAAAACATGAATATCAGAAGATTTGAAAAAATCGTTGCTGAAAACGGTTTTGTTGAAAGCTATATCCATGGCGGCGGAAGAATCGGTGTATTAGTTGAATTTGAAGGTGAATACAACGAAGCTGCTAAAGAATGTGCTAAGAACGTAGCTATGCAGGTTGCAGCTATTTCTCCTAAGTATGTAAGCAGAGATGAAGTTTCTGCAGAATATATTGCTCATGAAACTGAGATCTTAAAAGCACAGGCTATGAATGAGAACCCAGATAAGCCAGAAAACATCATCGAGAAGATGATCGTTGGACGTCTTAACAAGGAATTAAAAGAAGTATGTTTAGTTGATCAGGTATACGTAAAAGATGGAGATCTAACTGTAGGTAAATACATTGAATCCGTATCCAAAGATCTTAAAGTTGTTAAATTCGTTCGTTTCGAAACTGGTGAAGGTATTGAAAAGAAAGAAGAAAACTTTGCAGAAGAAGTTGCAAAGCAAATAGGCAACTAATTAAGTAAGTAAATTTATACAGCCTTAAAACTGCCTGATTTGGCGGTTTTAAGGCTTTTTTTTGTTTATTTGTAGTAGAAAAATGTATTATATAGTCGAATGAGAAGAGTTTTGACTAGATAAAGTACTAAAATATAAGTTGCATTAATGAAAGTAGTATGCTATTATTTAACTGTTTGCAGTTTTATTTAGTTTATTGAGTAAACGGCAGATAGTAGTAAATAAATATAATCTTTTATAGGATTATGAGTATTTCTAGTCCTTATACTAGATTATTTTTAAAGTTATATATATTAGTTTTTATTGTACATATGTGAAATACTAATGTGTAAAGTGTAATTTTACGCTAATATACCATAAAGATAAAAGTTTTATAAAATGCTAAAGAGCAGTTGGTACTTTTATAAAATATTGAATTTCTATACTAATCATATTATTTGGAGGTTCATAATTATGAATAAGATTGACGGTACTACAATGAATGGTACTAAAATCACAATACTTGGAGCTGGTAATGTTGGAGCAACGATTGCTTATACACTTGTAGTCTCTGGCACTTGTTCCGAACTTGTACTTGTAGATATTAATAAGGACAAGGCACAGGGTGAAGCAATGGATATTCGTCAAGGCATTTCTTTCTGCCATGCAGTTGATATCTATGCTGGAGATTATCTAGATGCAAAGGATTCAGATATTGTCATTGTAACGCTTGGACGTCCTAGAAAACCAGGAATGACAAGACTAGATCTTGCACAATCTAACGTTGATATCATCAAGGATGTTATGCCGCAAGTTGCAAAAGTTGCACCAGATGCTGTTTATATTGTTGTAAGTAATCCTGTGGATATCATAACATATGCAATTCTTAAGTGTACCAACCTTAAGCCACACCAAGTTATTGGTTCGGGTACTATGCTTGACACATCTCGTCTTCGTTCAAGATTAGCAGATCATGTTTGTCTTAGTCCACAGAGTGTTCATGCCTATGTGTTTGGTGAGCATGGGGATACATCCATGATTCCTTGGTCACTTACTAATATTGCTGGTATGAATATGCATGATTACTGTACACATATGTGTGAAAAGCACAATAGTTGTGGAAAAACTGAAATAGCTGAAATAGAACAAGATGTACGTACAGCAGGGGCAGAGGTTATTAAGCGTAAAGGTGCTACTTACTACGCAATCGCACTCTCTGTGAATAAAATCTGTGACGTTATTCTTCGTGATGGACAGAATATACTTACGGTTTCTACACTTCTAACAGGACGCTATGGTATAGAAGATGTATGCCTAAGCCTACCTTCTGTAATCGGTGGACATGGAGTGGAACGTGACCTTACACCACCACTTCTAGAAAATGAGCTTGCTCAGCTTAAGGAAAGTGCAGAAGCATTAAAAATGGTTATAGCGGGACTTAACTTCTAAGAAGTTAACCCAATCAAATAATGAAAGGAAGTATCACATGAATTACGCAGAAGAATCACTAAAAAAGCATTATGAATGGAAAGGAAAAATTGAAATGATTTGTCGTGCACCTTTGGAAACACGCGATGATCTTTCACTAGCATACACTCCTGGTGTAGCAGAGCCTTGTCTTGAAATTCAAAAGGATGTAAACAAAAGCTACGATCTTACTAGACGTTCCAATCTTGTTGCAGTTGTAACTGACGGAACAGCTGTTCTTGGACTTGGTGACATTGGTCCTGAAGCTGGTATGCCAGTTATGGAAGGTAAGTGTGCATTATTTAAAGCATTTGGTGATGTAGATGCTATTCCACTTTGTGTTCGATCCAAAGATGTAGATGATATCGTTAATACAGTAAAGCTTCTTGCAGGCTCTTTCGGGGGTGTTAATCTTGAAGATATTTCCGCTCCACGTTGTTTTGAAATTGAACGCAGACTTAAAGAATGCTGCGATATTCCTATTTTCCACGATGATCAGCATGGAACAGCTGTTGTAACCCTTGCTGCTATGATCAATGCACTTAAGCTTGTAGGCAAAAAGCTTGATGAAATCAGAGTAGTAACAAGTGGTGCTGGTGCAGCAGGTATTGCTATTATTAAGCTTTTAATTGCTATGGGTCTTAAGGATGTTGTACTCTGTGACAGAATTGGAGCTATCTATGAAGGCAGAGATAACCTTAATGAAGAAAAAATCGAAATGGCTAAAATCACAAATCGTAGCATGAGAAAAGGTTCTCTTGCAGAAGTTCTTGAGGGTGCAGATGTATTTATCGGTGTATCCGCACCAGGTTGTGTGACTCCAGAGATGGTTAAGAGCATGGCTCCTAATCCAATTCTTTTCCCAATGGCAAATCCTACTCCTGAAATTATGCCAGACCTTGCAAAGAGCGCTGGTGCAGCTGTTGTAGGAACAGGAAGAAGTGATTTCGCAAATCAGATTAACAATGTATTAGCATTCCCAGGTATCTTCCGTGGAGCATTAGATGTACGTGCAAGCGATATCAATGATGATATGAAGATTGCTGCAGCATATGCAATTGCTTCCTTTGTAACAGAGGATAAGCTTTGTGCTGATTACATTATTCCAAGTGCACTTGATAAGAGTGTTGCTACAGCAGTGGCTGAGGCTGTTGCCGAAGCAGCTAGAAAATCTGGCGTAGCTAGAATTTAGTGATTCATTTATAAAAGAAGTAAAGACTCTGAAACCTATCGTAATGTTAAGTTTCCAGAGTCTTTTTTAGAGGTATAACCCTTTTTTTAGGCTCTTACTTTTGTATATTTTCCACTCGAATTGGTACTCTATCAATATAAGAAATGCCATGCTATGGAAGGGTGATTAAGATGTTTAAGCCAAAACAAGTGATTTTTGAAAAGGGCGTAAAGAAGTATGAATTAGGCCAAAAATTATATGAAGAATTTAGTTGCATGTCAGGCGTTACTGTGATAGATGAAGCAGCCACTAATCGAGTTAAAACATATATTGAAGGAGAAAGTACAGAGAGTTTTTACCGTAATGGGAAGCAGACATTAGTGGTAAGCAGAAAAAAACCAGGAGTATTTCAGACTTGTAAACCTTCTGCAGATTATATGTTACCTTTGGTAAGTGGATGTATGGGGCAGTGT
>JAEZKD010000211.1 GCA_023415655.1 Bacillota bacterium
AATTGTTTAAAATATTCAATTTCTTTCATGCACCAAATTGATTTTGATGTTTCTTCCGAGCAAACTACAATAAGAAAGGCAGATTGCTCTAATGCTGTTTGTATGTCCATCGCTAGATCTCCACTCGTAGGTAGTTCACTTTCATCACGAAAAACCCTTTGAATTCTTGCAGTACGGTTATACTTTCCTTTTTGAGATGGACGGTAAGTTTCCAGGAGCTTTTGAAGTTTTTCAGCAATCATTTTGTCTTTCGTACTATGACGATAGCTGATAAATGCATCATATTTGTAATTACTCATATAGCTACTCCTCTACCCAAATAAATGAATCTCTAACGATTGTTCTATGACCTTACAAAAATATGTTGAAGTTCCATAACAAATAACCCTTATGTTGCTTCCTTTGAAAGCACGAAGCCTTCCTTTTATACCGTTGGTTATATTTATTGCGATCTAACTAGAAAGCTCAGAATGAAATCCTGAAAGATTCATTCAAAGCTTTCTAAATACGTTACACAAAAATTAATAGGAACATTAACAAGAGATCTTATTTCATGAATCAAATACATTTAACCCACTTGCTTGTCGTTCTTCTGTGGTTAAAATCCGTCGTTTTCCTTCTGCTTCTAATTTTATAATAATATCTTCATAGGTAGGAATTGTCCAAGTATGATTATATTGGTAGCCTTGCGAAAGGGCCGAATAAGTGTCCTGTGTGCATTCCCACAAATCATAATCGTCGTACCCCAATTCAGAGAGAGAAAATAGTTTCTTTCCAGTACTTATCATAAAAACATCACATTGAGTGGATATATCTGTAGCGGTTGAGCTACAAATAATTATTCGATTGTCTTTTCGATTTATATAAGCTTTGGTGATAATACTTCCATAAAAGGTAAGCATTTTCGTTAGAATAGTCGTATTTGAGCTAAGATCAATGATGTTCATGGTTCCATTATTTTTAGCGATATAGGTTAGTGTTTTCCCATCATTTTCAATAAATACGCAGACTGGATTCAAACCAATAGCATAACTATATAGAATTTGGTTCTCCTTAACGGAATATATATATACGTAGTCTTTTATCTGTACTGCAATATACTGAAAATCTAAGCTTACATTTAAAGTTCTAATATCATCAAAACTTTTAACTTTATCATTCAACACATTGAGTGAATTCGTTATCTCCCCAGACGTCGTGCTCCATATTCGAATAAAATTCTCTCCTTTGGAATAATCCCCTTCTGTGGCTAGAACAAATTGACTATCCTGACTAATAATAATGTTATTAAGATTGTAATCTATATCAGAAGTTATTAAGGTGTTAATTACTTGCCCTTGTTTGATATCATAGATAGTTCCATCATACTGAACTGATTGTAATTGTTTTGAGAAACTATTTAGGGCATCACCACCATCATATCTATTATTGTTTGGCAGATGACCTCTTACATGATGTAAAATTATCTTACCATTATCTGAGGCAGTCAGAATGATTTTATCATTACCACTTATTTCAATACAAGTTAACCCAGCGTTCAGTGATGTGAGTTTTGCTTGCTTTATACCATCCTTACTGCATACAAACGAATTATCTTGATTGCCACTATTGCCAACTAGTACCCGTTTATTATCAGAAAAGTACTTAACATAGGTTTGGGAATTATCAGCCCAATCAAATAGCAAATCATTGTTTTCATAATGATAGTTTTCTTCCGTCATATCTACAAAGGAAACGGTGTAGCTATCTTCAAGTACAAATCTACCAAGATAATTATTATTTGGAGTGATTTTGCCTGCATTTAATACCGGACTTTCTACTCGATATATTAGTTTATAATTAAGCATATCTATTACCGTAATGTACATCTGATTGTTCTCATCCCATACATAAAAATAAATATTACCATTGTTATCCACTGATACATTCTTGGCAGTAAGAGTTGATTCTCCCAAAGACATTTGCATCATTTTTACATTATTAGACTCATCAAAATACGGAGTAAATGAATTCGTACTGTAAAAATAACAATAACCATCAAGATTAAAGAAAATATAGCTACCATTTTCAGACATAGCAAAGTCTGTGAGCTGATTAAAGTTTTGTTTCTCAAGCTTTATACCCAGCTGGTCTATCCATGGAAATGGAATAATAGAAATATAATTTTTATCTTCTGACCCTCTTACACCAATGATAATTGCTTCAATACTACTGTTACAGGCTAAATCAGTCACCCCATATTGACCGTTGATTGATTCCAAATCATTTTGATCGATGTAGGATTGTTTCACATATCCTAAATCTTCCGAATATTGTTTCAATAATGTTTTAGAATCAATATCCCATATGTATACGGTTCCTAACAGCGTTCCAACAATTGCATAATGATCATAAAGTTTGATCTTATTGATGGAAGAATCATGTGAAAAGGTACATATTGGATTGCCACTTATCGTATCCCATAGAATCACCTTTCCATCAGCTGAACCTGTAGCTACCATGTTCTCATCGTATGAAAAAGCTGCTGTATTCACCCTGCTATTTTGATATAGAACTGCATACGAAGAGTAATCGGGATAATACATAATATTTGCAGCGCTCACTTCCAATTCATCCTTAAATTCATCATAAAGTTCTGAGGATTTATCAAACCGTTGATATGCTTCCTCTAATATAGCTGCCGCTTGAACCCTATCTCCAGAGGTGGATAACTGATTGGCATAATTGACACTACGTAATAACTGCTGGTCCTTGACACGTTGCATTTGAATGTTAAGTGCTTCTTGTTTCTCGAGGATTTCATTGGCTTGATTACTTATTTTTACATTTTGACCAATAACGATACTACTAAATATGAGTGCAAACCCTATGATTAGACTAGAGATTAGTACTATCCTTTGAATTAAGCGCTTTTGATGACGTTGGTACAAATCATCATAGTTACAGCCCAAAATTGGTGCTGCAAGACGTAAGAATTCTGTCTTTAACTTTTACAAGGATTGTTTTAGCGTGGGAGCTGTTATATTGGCTACTAGTGGCTCTACTTCTACGGTTTGGCTGACTTTACTTCCATCGTTTAAGAGAAGTTCCTTCGTTTCGTAGCATAATTCTTTTGGAAATACTTCATGTGGATTTCCTCAGACTAATAAAGTTAGAATTTTTTCATTATTGACTTGGTGTAATTGTTTAAAATATTCAATTTCTTTCATGCACCAAATTGATTTTGATGTTTCTTCCGAGCAAACTACAATAAGAAAGGCAGATTGCTCTAATGCTGTTTGTATGTCCATCGCTAGATCTCCACTCG
>JAEZKD010000263.1 GCA_023415655.1 Bacillota bacterium
CATACCATTTCAAAAGAGATGGTATAATCAGTAATTTTAAGAGAAAGGAGAAGAAGGGTATATGACGATTTATGTTGACGCAGATGCCTGTCCAGTAATCAAGATTACGGAACAATGTGCTAAAAAATTTGAGCTTCCTGTTGTGTTATTGTGTGATACGAATCACATCCTTACTTCTGAATATAGTAAAGTTGTAACCATTGGAGCAGGATCAGATGCGGTTGACTTTGCGTTGATTAATCGTTGCAACAAAGGAGATATCGTGGTAACTCAGGATTATGGAGTTGCAGCATTAGCACTTGGGAAGGGAGCACATCCGATTCACCAAAGTGGCAAATGGTATACGAATGACAACATCAATCAAATGTTGATGGAACGTCACCTCGCAAAATTAGAACGTAGGAAATCCTCAAAGCATCATTTCAAAGGGCCTAAAAAACGAACTACAGTAGATGATCTTCGCTTCGAAGAATCATTGCTTCAATTAATCATACGATTGAAATAATGAGGTAAAAAACTAAATGACATGGTAGTCTTAGGTTTTCTCTCACATAAAAAGTGAGGCAATGCAAATAATAACTCCAAATAAAGGAGGGTTTGCCTTGTTTACGGAGAAAAGACTGACAAAAGCATATCTGAAAGCACCTCGTATTCCATTCAATGAGAATTCGAAATTTGTGTTCTTTAGTGACACTCATCGTGGTGATGATAGCATCTCCGACGAATTTGCACGCAACCAGACGCTAGTGATTAGCGCACTTCGGTATTATTATGATCAAGGTTATACCTATGTAGAGCTAGGTGATGGCGACGAGTTGTGGGAGCATATGAGCTTTAAGCATATAAGAACTGCACATATCGATGTTTTTACGGTATTAAAGAGGTTTTATCAAGAACAGAGGATGATTATGATTTATGGAAATCATAACATCTATCTCAAAAATCCTAATTATGTAAAGTACAATTATACATCCTTTTATGATGAATATCAGGAGCGTCAGGTTCCATTGTTTCCAGGGATAAAGCCTCTCGAAGCAATTGTATTGCAGCACGATGAAACAAAGCAAGAGATTTTTGCACTTCACGGTCATCAAGGAGATTTTTTAAATGATCAGTTTTGGATTGCGTCCATGTTAGCGTTGCGCTATTTTTGGAAGTTCATGCACATCGTTGGATTTCGCAATCCAGCTAGTCCAGCCAAAAACCAAGCAAAGCGCCATAAAATTGAAAAAAACTATGCAAAGTGGATTGAGAAATATCAAGTGATGCTAATCTGTGGACATACACATCGATTTAAATTTCCAAAACGAAATCAATATCCATATTTTAATACAGGCTGCGGCATTCATACGAAGGGAGTGTCTTGCATTGAGATTTTGGATAATAAGATTCTTTTGATACAATGGAGAATTCTTGCTGATCAACGTGGGAGATTGCATGTCGTTCGTAGAATCATTCACGGTCCAAAAAATATCAATGATTTTAGTAAGTATCAAGGACAGAACTTAAGATAGGTTCTGTCCTTGATACATTAAAGGGGAGTGTAAAAAAACAATCCAAACAATGATAAAAATAGATCAAAAACAAAAGGAATATTAGATTCGTATTGTAACAGCCCTAATTCCCTTGTATAATAATGGTTAGAACTATGAAAGCAATAGGCTGAGCTTTCATTCATAGACAATAGGAGGTTCTTATGGAAAAAATCATACGCTTTGGAATTATAGGTTCGGGAAATATTGCAGGTCAGTTTGCAAAAGGAATTGAGTCAGCTATTGGTTGTGAGCTTTACGCAGTAGCAGCCAGAAATTTAGATAATGCAGTATCATTTGCTACTAAGTTTGGTGCCAAAAAGGCATATGGAAGTTATGAGGAATTGGTAGAGGATTCTCAAGTGGACGTTATTTATATTGCTACACCAAATGCACTACATAAAGAACATAGTATTCTTGCGATGAGGCATAAAAAACATGTGATCTGTGAAAAGCCATTGGCTTGTAACGCAAGAGAAGTTGAAGAGATGATAGCAGTTGCAAAGGAAGAAGATGTCTTTTTCATGGAAGCAATGTGGACACGTTTCTTCCCAACCATTCAGAAAGTAAAAGCACTCGTAGCAGAAGGAACGCTAGGAAACATCACTATGTTACAGGGGGATTTTGGATATCACGGTAAACAATCTGCTGATATACGATTTAATTTAGCATTGGCAGGTGGAGCACTGATGGATGTTGGTATCTATCCAGTTTCCTTTGCTTCTTTTATCTATGAGTCTCAACCATCAGGCATTAAGGCACTTGCAAAGATTGGTGAGTCTGGGGTAGATGAGCAGAATTCAGTGATTTTCCAGTATGAATCAGGTGCTTTAGCAACGTTAAGTAGTGCAATGATTACTCATACGAAGCGTGATATGATATTGATGGGGGAAAAGGGCTACCTTTACATACCAAACGTGTGGCAGGCAAGAGGTTATCATCTTCATTTACATGGGCAGGAAGCTCAATATGTTGAATTGCCTTATGAAGGAAATGGATATAATTATGAGGTTCAAGAGGTTGTCTCTTGTCTTTTGCAAGGAAAACGAGAGAGTGACGTTATGCCTTTAAAAGAAAGCCTAGAGATTATGAAGACAATGGATCAAATCCGAAAGGAAATTGGATTGGTGTTTGAGGCTGATAACGTAGAATAGTGAGAATAGAAGAATATTTCTTTTGTTATATGGTAACTCCTATAGCATAAATTTGATTGGTATCATGTTAAGCGCCATCGAATGAATGAAGATAAGATAGGATGCAATGAAATAAGATGCTACGATTTCATCAAAAATTACGATCTCATCAGAAAACGAAATTCTCAGAATCCATCACTAGTGCCGTTTGCATGGCTTTGGTTGGTGGATCTTTGGATATGTATACGTATCTCAATCGAGGCAAGGTATTTGCAAATACACAAACTGGTAATTTGGTTTTGTTAGGACATAATCTAGCGATTTGTAATTGGAAGAAGGTAATTTATTATGTGTTCCCAATTGTATTTTTTATGTTGGGGGTTGCGCTCACTGAATGGATTGAACACCGCTTCCGTGAGACAAAGAGATTTTCCTGGCGTCACGTGTCGCTTGGAGTAGAAGTACTGTTGTTATTTGTTGTTATGATGTTACCAAAAGGAAACTATGACGTTCTTTCGAACATTATAGTTTCCTTTGTGTGTGGACTACAGGTACACACCTTTCGTAAGGTATATGGAAATCCTTATTCGACAACGATGTTTACTGGAAATGTGAAAAACGCTGCTGCCTATTTAACACATCATCTCATCACGAAGGATGAGGTAGCAAAGACAAATGGTTTGATTTATCTAATCATCATTCTTATGTTTATTCTTGGTGCAGTGCTTGAGACGATATTCACTGCTTTCTTTTATGAGAAGTCTGTTGGATTTGTCAATTTGATTCTACTATTTGTAATTTATATGCTTTATTTAGAAAAGAAACATGGTTCATAAATGCTTGTAGCTATAAAGACACTGTATATGCAATATTTATAAATACTATGATTAATGCCAGCATCCGATTTCACCACTTTACAAAGAAAATGATGAAAATTGACAAATGATTTCGTGGTGATATAATGAGATAAGTAGGACACGAAACAATTCATGCTTGCTGAACTTAGGCAATGAAAGGCAATCGTATTGCCCCGATAAAATTGTTACATAGTTTCTCATTGTAACGAACTGATGAACGAAGTGGAGGATGTAAAATGAAAAGAACAAATCAATTTTTAAGACCAATGGGTGCACTTGTCATAGTTTTATTTACACTATTTTTTCTGTCTCCGGAAGTTATGGCAGCGGAAAAACTGCATCCAGACGTTAAAGTTGGAGATGTAATTGAGTTTGGAACTTATGAACAAGATAACATCAAATCGAATGGAAAAGAAGCAATTGAGTGGGAAGTACTTGATTGCTATGATGGACAAGCGCTTCTTATCAGCAAATATATTTTGGACAGCCAAGCTTATAATTTTGAATTCTCTGTAGTAGATTGGGAAAATAGTAGCCTTAGAGCTTGGTTAAACACTGAGTTTTATGACACAGCATTCTCAACTGCGGATAAACAGTCTGTTCTAAATACAAAGCTCGTGAATGCTGATAATCCCGATTATGCTACGGAGGGCGGGAGCAAAACAACAGATAATGTATTCTTGTTAAGCTATACAGATGTTCTTACATATTATGATTCTGATCGTCGAACTGCGGATGAGAATCGGATGGTTTCTGTTACAACTTATGCAGCAAGTAATGGAGCAGCCTATGTGACTGAAGACTTATATCATGAGCAATATAGCTCCCAAAATGAAAAATGTATTGGTTGTGGTTATTGGTGGTTAAGAACACCTGGTGAGATAGGAGAATTAGCAATTGCTGTTTATCCATTTGGGATAGTAGAAACTGCAGGGATTGGAGTAACAGATGATACTATGGGAGTGCGCCCAGCGATATGGGTTTCTCTTCCGAAACCAACACCTCAGATAAACAAATCTAAAGTAACCACTTATCCAGGGAAAAAAGTAACCTTAAACATAGATAATCTCGAAAAAGATGCTGTGATCAAGTGGACATCCTCAGATAAAAAGATAGCAAAGGTAAATTCAAAGGGAACTGTAACAGTAGTTTCTACTGGAAAAGTAAAGATAACAGCTACTGTAAATGGAGTAAAATATACCTGTGTCATTACTGTTAAAAATCCATATCTAAATTATAAGAAGATAGAATTACAGGTTGGAGAAACTGCAAACTTAAAAATTAATGGAACCTCTGCTAAAAAATTCACTTCATCAAAAAAATCAGTTGCTACAGTTAATGCTAAGGGTTATATCGTAGCAAAAAAACCTGGAACTACAACGATTAAAGTGGTTGGAGCAAATGATAAAGTTTATAGTTGCGTTGTGACTGTAACGAAAAACAAAGAGTATTCAGCAAAAGAAATATATGATTTGTGCAAAGATAGTGTTGTTCAAGTAAATGCAGGTACTGCTCTTGGATCAGGATTCTTTTTGGATTACTATACTGTAGTTACTAATTATCATGTAATCGATGATGCCACCTCATTATCAGTATCTTTGATGGATGGAAGTGAATATCCGGTTGTTGAAATTCTCGGTTACAGTGAAGATTACGATATAGCAGTTCTAAAGGTAACTAATAAGGGTGTACCACTCAAGAAAAATACTCATGGTATCACTATGGGAGAAGCTGTGTATACCATAGGAAGTTCTTTGGGATTCACCAATACTTTTACAGATGGGATTATTACAAATGTAAGCCGTATTATCGATGGAGTTGATTATTTACAGACCAATACAGCGATTACTCATGGTAACAGTGGTGGCCCACTAATCAATGCTTATGGAGAAGTAATTGGAATTACATCAGGTGGATTTGAAAAGGGCCAAAACCTTAATATCGCAATTAATTTAAAACAATTAGATCTTATTGATTTAAGTAATCCTTTAAAAGTGGAAGATTATCTATTGAAATCCAATACTAAAAAAGATATGTCTTCAGATTATTATAAGGAATTTAGACAAAAGATGAGCAAATGGCTAATTGCTAATGGAGAGCTATACAATGGGAACTACTATTTTGATTATAATAGTAAAGGAATGACTTATAGTGCCGTGTATGATGTTGAGGAAGATTATATATATTTTTCAACAATAAATGAATCTGGCGACTATATATATTATCATTCGTTTAACTATCCATCGAATCAGAGACCTTATGCGAGTTTAAGTATTTATAGTGCATATGATAAGTACGGTGATCCGATTGTGTATCTAAACTTTACACCTGATTTGAACTCTTATACAGAAGACACGAACATAGTAATAGATGAATATTACGGAACTACATATTTAAAAGCTGCTAGCATCAATTTGCTGAAAGCCTCATTTAATAATATCATTAGTTGGATAGATTGGTTCTTTGAACGCAATAACGTAGGTTTAACTATCGAAAACATGGGTCTTACAAGCTTTAAATAGTCATATAATCCTCTAATTTTATAGTTTTATTTCATTGCTTCGTTCCATCAATTATATTTTCTATACATACTGATGAATTGATTCATCCGAAAACTCCTTTTGAGGATAGCATGTGTATATATCCAGCTAACTCAGAAGGAGTTTTTATTTGTTTTATGTCTATATGACAAGTCTGCGTTTCTGTTCTTACGAGTAGTATGAGCTGAGTGAATGTAAGGATGATAATACTCCTTACAAACCAAATGATTCCTCACCAGGGTTGAAATTTGAGAATACGAATCTTTGCTTTTTCCAGTCCATCATTGCTCATTACAGCACTTAAAAGAGGGCGATAACTGTAATCGGCAGAATGTTGAGCAACGTAAGCTTGTCGTATGGAATCTTCAATGCTAAGATGAGTATCTGACACAACGATGGTGGAGTGTGCATATCGTCCCATTGCTTCTTGAAAAAACTGTAGGACATCACCACGTTCTACAAGTACCTTCATTTCTGACCAGTGTTTCCCATTGTTATATCCTTTGGCTTTTGGGCCTTCTCCTGTATTGTAGACTGCATAGTTCCATAATGCTTCGACTTGAATAAATGCATTGCTTGGATAATTTGAAGTTGACTGAAAATGTCTTCCAAACCAAGTCCAAGTTTGACGATAGTTCTGTGCCACACGTTCTCGAAGATGTTCAATGTCTTCTGGTCGATTCAACGAATACCCATCGGTACCTCCGTAACCAGCCCAAATACATTGCGAGATAAAATTGGTACAGTCGCTATCACCCATTCGTTTAAAAATCCCATTTTCCTTTTGATCTCCAAACGTAATTCCATATTCTGCAGCTTTTGTAGGTTGATATGCTATCATTGATTACCTCCAAAATTAGAACAGCTTCTACTCGTTACGAGCTTTGATTTATTCTATGATATATGGAAAAAAGAGGTGCTTTTATCTATGGAATGTAGTATAATTCTAATGAAGTAGATTGTTGTTATCCAATAAATTTAAGAGAGGACAGAGAATATGAACTCTCAGAAGAGTGGAGATATGGTGAAGTTGACAAAGGAAGCGCAACAACTGATGATAGAGCGTTTTGGTCACGATAACGTCATTGCATTAGCTACCATAGACGATGGAATTCCACATGTTCGTTATGTGAATGCCTTGTATGAAAAGGGTGCTTTTTATGTTGTCACTTATACGCTATCAAACAAGATGAAACACATAGAGAAAAATCCTACGGTTGCAATTTGTGGAGACTGGTTTACTGCCAATGGCATCGGAAAAAATATGGGATACATACTCGACAAGAAAAATGAGGAATTAGCTGGTAAATTACGAACCGCATTTGCGAAATGGTATTTCAATGGTCATACCAATGAAGCAGATCCTTATACATGCATTCTTTGTATTGATCTTACGGATGGAGTACTCTTATCGCATGGTACAAGATATGAACTAGATTTTACAAATGGTAATTTTGAATAATAAATTCAGTGAAAGTAACCTTTCGCATATGAAAAGTCAATGACTCAAAAGGAACCCCCTTTTGGTGATTGGCTTTTTTCAATTCATAAAACAATTCAATATCATAAAATAACAAAGGTCTGGAAACGATAGTAATGGATAGGAACAAGTTAGATTCAAAATGGAGGTGCTGACAACGGAAAATCTTGCTAAGGATTTATTAGAAGAGTTAAACTGTGACACGGTATTTACAATTCCTTTCTTTGGTGGAATTGAAATTGTAGAATCTGTTGTTGTGACTTGGATTACAATGGCTGTCATACTCATTTTGTGCCTTATATTCGTACGTCATCTAAAAGTAGAGAACCCAGGAAAAAAACAGATTATACTCGAAACTGCCATCTCAGGAATTCATAACTTCTTCTCGAATATTTTAGGGGAGAATGGTAAAGAGTTCATTCCATACTTAATATCAGTAGCAATCTATATTGGTATAGCCAATCTCATTGGACTGTTTGGCTTTAAGCCACCCACAAAGGATTTGACCATTACAGTTGCACTTTCTGTTATGAGTATTGTGCTGATTGAATTCTCGGGGATATATAAAAAGGGAATCAAGAGGTGGTTCAAAGGCTTTGCAGAACCAATTGCGATTTTACTCCCAATCAATATCTTAGAAGTATTCATTCGTCCATTGTCTTTATGTATGCGTTTGTTCGGGAATGTACTTGGTGCGTTTGTAGTCATGGAACTGATTAAACTAATCGTTCCTGTATTATTACCAATTCCATTTAGTATTTATTTTGATTTGTTTGATGGGCTGATTCAAGCATATGTTTTTGTGTTTCTAACTTCATTATTTATCAAAGAAGCGATGGAATAGTGTATGAAAATGGGGAAAAGATGAATGAAGGTAAATTAAAGTAGGTAAATCAATGCATGATAAGCAAAAGAGTGAATAGAAAGAGAAATTCAAGGGAAAATACATGGAGAATCAAGGAAAAATTACAAAAGAAAAATATGAAATATGTAGGAAATAGATCCAAAATTCAGAAGAAACAAGAAGCGGAATACGATCAGTGAAACATAACCCCAATCTATCAAAAGGAGAACGAAAACATGACAACATTAATCGCAATTGGTGCAGGAATTGCAGTATTAACTGGTATTGGAGCAGGCATTGGAATTGGTATTGCAACTGGTAAGGCAGCAGATGCAATTGCAAGACAACCAGAAGCAGAAGGTAAGATTAGAACTACATTATTGCTTGGTAGTGCGTTGGCTGAAGCAACAGCAATTTACGGTTTTGTTATCGCATTATTAATCATTTTATTTTTAAAATAGAGGATATAGGAAGCATAAGAAAATTATGTAAACTAGTTATCATCTAAATGAAAACTCATACAAGACTACCTCACAGATTCAACTTGGAGGGAATTTATTATGTTACATTTTGATTTAATCAATTTTATCATTACAATCATCAATCTATTGATTCTTTATGCAATCCTACGCAAGTTTTTAATTCATCCAGTCACTGAGATTATGGAAAAAAGAACGAATCTGATTCAAGATCAATTTTTAAAAGCACAAGAGGTCAATGATCAAGCCAATGCAGCCTTACAGACCTATGAGACAAAATTACAGGTAGCGAAGGAGGAAGCAGAAAGGATTCTGCAACAATCGAGAGAACAAGCACAAAAAGAGTATCAAGATATGATGGAACAAGCAAAAGAGCGCATTGAAAAGATGCAAGAAAGAGCAAAAGATAATATGGAGCAGGAACGTGTAAAACTATATCAGGAGATGAAGAGTCAGATTACCTCCTTAGCTATGACAGCTGCGGCTAAAATACTAGAAGAGACAGGAGAACAGCAACGTGGATCAGGTCGCTAACGTTTATGCAAAAGTACTATTGAGTCTAAACATACCAAGAGGCACCATACAAGAGGTAAGAGAACGCCTTGAAAAGGTACCTCAATTCTATGAAGTCTTGTTAAGTCCAAGGATTCCCCGTCAGAAGAAGCAAATCATAATTCAAAAAGTAATGCCAGAAAAGCTGCATCGTTTTTTCTATGTGTTATTAAAACATCGCAAGGAACAGAAGCTCTCTTTGATTATTAAAGCGTATGAGGAATTGACCGATTTGGCGGATGGAATAGTTACAGCTACGTTTTCTTATGCAAAGGAATCTGACAAACAAAAGTTACCTCAGATTAATGAATTCCTAAAAGAACGCTATCAGGCAAAGGAAATCAGGATAACTACCATACATCAGCCAGAATTGATTGGTGGTTATCAACTGAAGGTTAAGAATGAGGAATACGACCATAGCATTCGTGGATGTTTGCAACAACTTGAACAAAAAATAACCTGGAGATGAGTTCGTGAATACAATTAGTTCAGAAGATATTATATCGATTATTAGAAATGAAATTGAAGAGTTTGCATTTGATGAAAACGTAAAAGAGATAGGAACTGTCATCTGGGTCGGAGATGGAATCGCAACGATTTATGGATTGGATCATGTGATGTATGGTGAAATCGTACTGTTTGAGAATGGAATCAAGGGACTTGTGCAAAACATCCAGTACAATCAGATTGGGTGTTTGATCTTAGGTAAGGATACGTTAATTAAAGAGGGAGACAAGGTTACACGTACGAAAAAGCGTGCTGGACTACCTGTCTCTGAAGCTTATCTCGGTAGAGTCGTAAATGCACTTGGTGAACCGATGGATGGAAAAGGAAAAATTGAAGCAACTACGTATCGTTCCCTGGAGGAAGAGGCTCCTAGTATTGTGGAACGCCAGTCCGTTAATGAACCTCTACAGACTGGAATACTTGCCATCGATTCGATGTTTCCGATTGGTCGTGGGCAACGTGAATTAATCATTGGTGATCGTCAGACGGGTAAATCAGCAATTGCAGTGGATACGATGATCAATCAAAAGAATCAAAATATGATATGTATCTATGTAGCAATTGGTCAAAAGGCATCCACAGTAGCACAGTTGGTATCGACGTTAACCAAGCATGAAGCAATGGAATATACGACAATTTTTATGGCTACTGCAAGTGATTCAGCTTCCTTACAGTATATCATACCTTATTCAGCGACTGCTTTGGCTGAGTACTTTATGTATCAGGGGAAATCGGTGTTTATTGTATATGATGATTTGTCAAAGCACGCGGTTGCCTATCGTGCGATTTCCCTATTATTAGAACGTTCCCCAGGACGAGAGGCTTATCCAGGGGATGTATTCTATCTTCATTCTCGGCTTTTGGAACGGTCTGCAAAGCTTAGAGAAGATCTCGGTGGTGGTTCAATTACTGCCATGCCAATCATTGAAACGCTGGCAGGAGATGTCTCTGCGTATATTCCGACCAATGTAATTTCAATTACCGATGGACAAATCTTCTTAGAAAGTGATTTGTTCTTTTCCGGCTTTCGCCCAGCAGTCAATGTTGGTTTATCGGTATCACGTGTAGGTGGTGCTGCTCAGACCAAAGCGATGAAGAAAGCGACTGGGTCGATTCGTATTGATCTGGCACAGTATCGTGAGATGGAGGTATTTACACAGTTTAGCTCTGACTTAGATGAAACGACAAAGGAGCAGCTACAATATGGTAGAAGTTTGATGGAGCTATTAAAACAGCCACAATATCATCCTCTGTCGCTACAAGACGAAATTATTACATTATGTGTTGCTTCTCATAAGCTAATCATGGATGTCGAAGTAAAAAAAATCAAAGAATTTCAACAAAGCTTGCTTTTATTCTTTGCGACAGAGCATCCAGAAATTGGACAAACAATAGAAGAAGAAAAGCAATTGTCGGAGGAATTGATTCAATCCATTGTTATCTTCGCACAGGGATATAAAAGTAGGTGGTTGCATGGCTAACACAAAAGATTTGCAACATCGAATCAAAAGCATTAAGGATACGATGAAAATTACAAGTGCTATGTTTTTGATTTCTTCTGCTAAACTGAAAAAAGCAAAAAGTGATCTCGACAATACAGAACCCTATTTTATTAAGCTACAATTAACCATTAGTCGGTTACTAAGACATCTACCTGAGATGAATCATCCTTTTTTTGAGGAACATACAAAGGATGGGAAAAAGCTTGGATTAATAGTAATTAGTGCAGATAAAGGCTTGGCAGGAGCTTATAATCATAACGTGTTTCAATTGGCACAACAGGAAATGGATGCAAATCCACAGACGGTCGTTTTTGTCTTAGGAGAGCTTGGTAGACAATACTTTGAACGGAAAGGGATCACAATCGACACCCAATTTCACTATACGGTTCAAAATCCAACGATGAGTCGAGCTAGGAGGATTGCAGACCATATGATTACTCTATTCTTAAGCCATGAACTGGATGAGATTCATATTATTTATACAAGGCTTGTCAATGCTGTCACTACGGAAGCAGTGATGGTGCCACTATTACCTTTAAAACGTGTCGATTTCCATGGTCCAATGACAAGTGGAATTTTGTTAGAAGAATTGGTATTACTACCATCGCCAGAAGCAGTTATGGATTCCATTGTTATGAATTACATCACAGGATTTATCTATGGTGCACTTGTATTATCTTATTGCAGTGAACAAAATTCACGCATGATAGCAATGGAGGGTGCAACCAAGAGTGCAAAGAAGATGTTGGCAGAATTATCGCTTCTATACAGTCGTATGCGTCAGGCGGCAATCACACAAGAAATTACGGAAGTGGTTGGTGGTGCAAAGGCCTTGAAGAGAAAAAAACAGCAGCAGGAAGGCAGATAGAAAATGGAAAAGGGAAAAATTGTTCAGGTGTTAGGGCCTGTGATTGACGTTGAATTTGAACAGATGGACCTTCCATGCATCAAAGATGCTTTGCTTGTGGAGCAGCATGGAAAGCAGTGCGTTATGGAGGTGGCACAGCATATTGGTAATAAAACCGTACGTTGTATTATGCTACATTCGAGCGAAGGGTTATCAAAGGATATGGAGGTGGTTGCAACTGGCTCAGGAATTCAGGTACCAGTTGGGAAAGAAACCTTAGGACGATTATTTAATGTTTTAGGTCAAGTAATTGATGATGAACCAAACCTAGAGGGTACAAAACAGTGGTGCATTCACCGAGATCCCCCAGCGTTTGAAGACCAAAGTCCTGCGGTGGAACTTTTGGAAACTGGAATCAAGGTCATTGATTTGCTAGCTCCTTATGCAAAAGGTGGTAAAATCGGTTTGTTTGGTGGAGCAGGTGTAGGTAAAACCGTGTTGATTCAGGAGTTGATTCGAAACATAGCAACCGAGCATGGCGGTTATTCCATATTTACGGGTGTTGGTGAGCGTTCGAGAGAGGGAAATGACCTTTGGAAAGAGATGAAGGAGTCTGGAGTGCTAAAGAAGACGGCACTTGTCTTTGGTCAGATGAATGAATCGCCAGGAGCTCGTATGCGAGTCGCACAAACTGGTCTTACGATGGCAGAATATTTTCGGGATGAAGAACATAAGGATGTTTTACTGTTTATCGACAATATTTACCGTTATGTACAAGCTGGTGCTGAGGTATCTGCATTGCTTGGACGTATGCCATCTGCTGTTGGATATCAACCAACGCTTGCAACGGAAGTTGGTGAATTGCAGGAAAGAATCACATCGACAAAGCAAGGCTCGGTTACTTCCGTGCAAGCGGTTTATGTGCCTGCTGACGATCTGACAGATCCAGCACCAGCAACTACCTTTGCCCATTTGGATGCAACCACAGTATTATCGCGTAAGATTGTAGAACAAGGAATCTATCCAGCAGTTGATCCTCTCGAATCCAATTCAAGAATCTTAGAGGCTAGCGTCGTTGGTGAAGAGCATTATGAGACTGCACGTAGGGTACAAGAGATGCTACAAAAATACAAGGAACTCCAAGATATTATCGCAATCCTTGGGATGGAGGAGTTATCGGAGGAAGATCGAATTGTAGTATATCGTGCTCGAAAAATACAAAAATTCCTGTCTCAACCGTTCTTTGTTGCAGAGAATTTTACAGGAGTGAAGGGGCGTTATGTACCAATCAAAGATACCATTAAAGGCTTTCAAGCGATTATCGATGGGAAGATGGATGATTATCCAGAGGCAGCGTTCTTTCAGGTTGGAACCATTGAGGAAGTAATTGAAAAAGCAAAGAGCTTAGCACCAAAAGGAGCGGAATAAGATGGCATCAACATTTTGGTTAAATGTCGTTGCAAGCGATAAAGTGTTCTATGGAGGAATGTGCAAACAGTTAATTATTCCAACACTGGATGGGGAGAAAGGCATTCTAGCTCATCATGAAGCAACGATGATTGCAGTCAAGGTTGGCGAAGCAAGATTTCTAAAAGAGGATGATACGTGGGTACCCGTAATGGTTGGATCTGGGTTTGCTCAAATGATCAATAACCGTGCTACGTTACTGGTAGAAACTGCAGAAAGTCACGAAGAGATTAAGTTACGACGTGAAAATGAAGCAATGGAACATGCAAAGGAGCAACAGCGACAAAAGAGCAGCATCCAACAGCATTATCAAAACCATGCGATTCTAGCTCGTGCAACCAAAGAACTGAAAAAAACAAAACGTCATTCGTAATCGATACGGATGACGTTTTCTATCTTGTATTATCTTAAATGGTTTAACAGTTCATCTAAGGTATAATAATTCATCTAAGGTATAACAGTTTACCTAAGGTATAACAGTTTATCAAGATATAACAGTTTATCAAGGTATAAAAGTTAACCTAACGTATAAAAGTTCAACAGAATGTAACTTGTATACTAAAAGTTAAAATTATCTGGATCTGAGCAAAAGCGTTTCGTTCCTGTCATGGAAGATATAAATGCCATATCAGCTTCACTTAATTCAAAATCAAAAACCTCGAAATTTTCTTTGATTCTGCTTGGAGTCACTGATTTTGGTATCACAGTAACACCATTTTGTATGTTCCATCGAAGGGATACTTGAGCAGCAGTTTTCCCGTATTTCTTACCGATTTCTGCCAACATAGGAGTATTCGTTAATTCACCACGTAACAAAGGTGTATGAGCCTGAGGAGTAATGCCTTTTTCTTTACAATACTTGATTAATTCGGCTTGGTTATATAATGGATGGCATTCAAATTGGTTCACTGCTGGTACAATACCGGTGGTTTCTAACAAGCTATCCAAATGATGAGGTAAGAAGTTACTTACTCCAATTGCTTTTGCTCTGCCAGATTCATATATCTTTTCAAGTATCTTCCAGGATTTGTGGAAGCTTTCCTTGACTGGCCAATGGATCAGATAAAGATCTACATATTCCATATCAAGCTTTTCTAGGCTTCGTTCAAAGGCTCCCAAAGCATCATCTTTTCTTTGCGCATCATTCCAAAGCTTTGTAGTAACAAAGATTTCTTCTCTTGGTATCTGACTTTCTTTGATTGCTTTGCCAACGGATTCTTCATTTCCATAAGCGGCAGCAGTGTCAATTAATCGGTATCCACAGGATAAGGCGGAGAGAATCGCTTGCTCAGCTTCCCCTTCCTTAATTACCTTAAAAACTCCAAGCCCAAGAATAGGCATATCTATACCATTATTAAGTGTTACGTTCATAAGATTCCTCCAATTCTGTGTATGTAAATTAATAGGTAAAATAATGATAAAATGTATTTATAGGAATGTCAATATTAGTAATGATCACAACTTATCTTTCTTTGTTATCTCCATGTAATTCCTCTAAATGTACAATGTGCGATTGTCCCCAACGATTCATTTCGAGTAAGATAGGAATCAAGCCTTTTCCATACTCAGTCATCGAATATTCTACTTTTGGTGGTACTTCAGCATACACTTTTCTATGAAGGATATCATGATATTCCAATTCTCGAAGCTGAGTGGTGAGCATTTTTTTCGTAACATTAGGAATCAGACGTTGCAACTCACTAAATCGTAAGGTCTCATGTTGAATCAAATGATATAAAATTACAGGCTTCCACTTACCAACAAGGATTTCTAATGCTGCTTCCACTTTACAACTACTTAACATAGTATTCCCTCCTCACGGTATCTTTTTTGATACCAAGCTACCTTATAGTGCCTACTTACATAAATATGACTTATATACTATTATAAGGTTATCAACCATTTCTATCAAGGACGAAATACAACTTAATTATGATAGCAGAAAAGTAGAGAATCATTGAAGAGAAATAATCAAAACGATACCAATATAATAGAGATATTTAGAGTAAAGTAGAATGAAAGAGTTCACTTTATGGAAAGGAGACAACGATGAGTCAATATCATACCAAACCAACACGATTCGTGGAACAGGTGAATATAAAAGTAAAAAATCTAGAACAATCGGTGGCCTTTTATCAAACGATGATCGGATTTCAAATACTAGAGAAAGCAAACAATACGGTTTCTTTGACAGCAGATGGGATAAAACCGTTGGTTATCTTAGAAACGTCCGAGGATATCACAGTAAAACAGAGAAGAACTACAGGACTTTATCATTTTGCATTGTTATTACCAACTTTGAAGGACTTAGGGAAGTTATTAAAACATTTAATCGAGTCAAAATATCCCCTGGAAGGAGCCTCGTACCATGGGATGAGCAATGCAATCTATTTAGCAGACCCAGATGGCAATGGAATCGAAATCTGTGTTGATACCGATCCTGCCACTTGGTTTTCACCGAATGGAAACCTAGATATTAGTAACAATGGGCCTATGGATATTCGTATGGTTCTTATGGCCTCCAATCAAGAAACATTTGAAGGCTTACCGACAGATACTCGGATGGGGCACATCCATCTTCATGTATCAGAATTCGTTAAAATCAAAGAATTTTATGTTAAAGGCTTAGGTTTTGAGATAACCATTGAAATTCCAAATCAAGCAGTCTTTTTTGCGAGTGGAGGATATCATCATCACATCGGTACCAACGTATGGAATGGTGTTGGAGCCTCAAAGCCATCAATCAATAGTATTGGATTATCCTTTTATACGATTGTTTTACCAAACGAAGAAGATAGAGCAGAGTGCATCCAGCGATTGATTGGCTTAGGATATGTCGTAGAAGAAATTGATCAAGAATACTTTACGGAGGATCCTTCTGGGAATCGAATCTGTCTAAAGGTGTAGATAAAAGAGGACTTTTGTATCTTGTTTCTAGCAAGAGTTTTAAGGTAGTGATTGACTTATTGGAAGAAATAGGAGTAAAATGAGATTACAAATTTAAGAATAAGGGTGATATGAGTTCGGCGTATTCGATGCTACACAATCAGTAGTATGGGTATGACTGGAGAAGAGTAGATAAAATTAATTCAATAGGTAAGGAATGGCTGTAGTAACAGCTTATTTCTTATGCCTAATGTTTAATTTTATTCATGACAAGTGAGACAGCTTGCTGGCTCATCTTGTTTTACTCTAATGCTTGTTCCTCTTAAGAAAGATTAGCCGTAGAGTAAATTCTACGGCTTTTTCTTTTGCATTCATGACATTGTTTCATTTGAAAGGAGAGAAATTATGTACAACAATCTTATTATGTCGTTAAACAAACCAGAGATTTACACAAAAACAAAGGTTGAATTTTGGAATGATGCCTACATTTCCAAACAAATGCTGAAAGCACATCTAGATCCAGAATTTGAGGGTGCCAGTAGAAAGTTAGCTTTTATTGATAACTCCGTTGCATGGATTCAGGATATCGTACCATCCACGGAGCATCCTTTGCTACTTGATCTTGGGTGTGGTCCTGGTATCTATGCTGAGAAATTCACACAAAATGGATATCAGGTCACTGGAATTGACTTTTCTTTGCGTTCCATTGAATATGCAAGGAAATCGGCTGCAAGTAAGAATTTCAATATTACTTACTTGTATCAAAACTATTTAGAGATGGATTTAGGAAAAAGGTTTGATTTTATTACAATGATTTATTGCGATTACGGAGCACTTTCTACAAAGGACAGACAAATCTTATTGAGCAAAATGTATCTTCATCTGAAACCAGGAGGAAAGCTATTATTGGATGTCTTCTCCATGAAAAAATTCAATGAGTTTAAGGAAGCACAAACTTGGGATGTCTGTCTGCAGGATGGATTTTGGCGTGCAGATGAGTATGTAGCAATCAATGGATGTTATAAGTATCCTGGGAATGTGACATTAAGCCTGATATCAATAATATCAAAGGATGGGATTACACCTTATTATTTATGGGATACCTACTATTCCAAAGAAGATTTGATACAAGAAATTAGTTGCGCAGGATTTAAGGTATGTGGGGTGTTTGGAGATGTTGCAGGGAGTTCTTTTCACGAGGAGAGTGAAACCATCGCTATCCTGTTAGAAAAAGAATAGATCATCTTGGTTTTTTTTACTATAGTTTAAGAACAAAACCGCTTGAAGAATATTACAAATAATGGTAATATTTACATGTCCAATGTAGTTACTTATTTCGTAAAGGGGGAGTTATAAATGAATGAGAGTAAAACAAAAGCAATCAGTAATATCATCATTGCAGTCATCTTAGCAGCAGCTATTATCCTATCTTGTTTCATTGGTGTAAGGGGATTAGCAGAGTATAAGAGCAAAAAAAATCACATTAGCATCAAAGGAGTTGCAACTCAGCAGATTATCTCTGATCGAATTGAATGGTCTGGGGATTATACGGTAAATGAAGGAAATATAAAGGATGGGTATGTTGCTCTGGAAGCAGATAAGAACAAAGTTTTAAACTATCTTGTTGGCAAAGGGTTCAAAGAAGAAGAACTCGTATTTTCTGCGATTTCAACGCAACCCAAATATGCTATGAATGAAAATGGGATGTATACCAATGAAATTTCTAGTTATGATTTAAGTCAAACTGTAACCATAAGATCAGAGGACATTGATAATGTTACAGACGTTTCAAGAAAAGCAACTGAGCTAATTTATGAAGATGTGCAATTTCAATCCTATGCACCAAAGTATATTTATACTAAGATGGATGACCTAAAGCTTACTATGCTGGCAGATGCCACCAAAGATGCTACCAATCGGGCTAAAAATATTGCAGATAATGCCAATAGCAAGCTCGGAAAGTTATCCCATGCAAGCATTTCCAGTGTCAAAATTTCACCATTATATTATTCTCCAGTGGATTATAGTGGAGAATACGACTATTATTACTATGTAAGTAATGATACCGCTTCTCTAGAAAAAGAAGTAACTGTGGTGGTATATTGTACCTTTGAGATCAATTAACGTATGCTTAGGAAGTACGTATGCTTAGGAAGTAAAAGTAAGAATAGACGATATTAAGAGAGCTCCTAACAATTGGGAGCTCTCTTAGTATAGATTGAATGAGTATGGAAGAAAGCTTTGGGATTAGGTTGGTATCATCGACTATATAGTATTACAGTTCTGTATGAAGTAAGATAAGGTTAGGATAGTAATCATCTAGGGGAGGATCATATGAAATTATACTTTATTCGACATGGACAAACAGATTGGAATGTCAAAGGAAAAATTCAAGGAAGTTGTGATATTGAACTTAATTCTGCAGGTATTGAGCAAGCAGAAGAATTAAGTAGAAAAATCTTGGATGAGAAACTTTTATTTTTAAAGATTTATTCAAGTCCACAAAAAAGAGCAATTCAAACCGCAGAGATTTTAAGTAATGCTACTAAGGTGGATTACACTATTGTAGAAGGATTAGAAGAAATTAATCTCGGAGATTGGGAAGGCTTATCCTGGGCAGAAGTAAAAGAAAGATATCCAACGGAGTATAAGGAATGGTATCTCAATCGAAGAGATACGAAACCACCAAGAGGAGAAACTTATCAAGAACTGTTACAACGTGTATTAGCTTCGCTTCACAGGATTACTTTAGAGAATTTAGATCCTGTACTTATTGTAACTCATAATGCAGTTATTAAGTCTCTTCAGTGCTTCCTTACCAATTCGCCATTTCATGAAATGAAGAATTTCAATACAGAAAATTGTTCAATGATTGAAATTGATAGTGATATATTATTAAAGGGTGATGTAGTTTAGTTGTTACTTATAGACAAAGGGTGAAGGGATGGAATAAAAAAGGTCTGAAAGCTTATACAGTAACCTTCAGACCAGTTAATATCATAGAAGAACAGTAGTTGCAGACTTTTCTTCCAGATTTGAGGATGCTAAGAATTAGCATCCTCTTAAAATATTTAGGTTTAAATCCTATTGATGTAACTAAAACATAGTCTCCTTAGATTCCATAAATAACCCAAAGATAAATATAGGCTGGAATAATTGCAGCAAGGGTAAATGGAATACCGATTTTAAAGAAATCACCATTCTTTACTTCATAACCTGCTTTGCGTAAAATACCGATACCTGTTATATTTGCGGAGGCACCAATTGGAGTACAATTACCACCAAGAGTTGCTCCAGATAAAAGACCAAAATATAGTACGGTAGGGTCAATGTTTAACGTATTTGCTAAGCCTGCGATAACAGGAATCATGGTTGCAACATAAGGAATATTATCAATAAATGCTGAGATCAACACAGAACCCCAAACGATTACAGTAAATAATAAGAAGACGTTTCCACCACCTGCTTTTGCTAAAAGCTTGGCAAGTGTATCAATAACACCCTGTTCCGTAATACCACCAATCATTAAGAAGAGTCCAAATAACAAGCCAATTGTTTTAAAATCAATTTCCTTGAGCGGATTAATGATAGCAGATAGATTTTTCTTTCTTAAGTAATTATAAATAATCCCAATTACCATGAGTACACAGCAGATTAAACCATTCGTGATTGCTGGCTTATTTGGAAGAAAGGAAGCAAAAATAAGAAGTACTATTGTTCCAATTAATAATACGGTTGGTACATAGTCTGTCACCTTGGTTCGCTGTACTCCTTTTGGAATGGTCCCTTTTTCTTTTCTGAATAAAAATGCAAGAATAATCGCAGATAAGATAGCACCAAGTTCTACTGCAAAAAACATACCTGGTTTTCCTTTATAAAAAAAGAAATCCAAAAAGCTCATATCAAGTGCAGATCCAAGTAAAATCGCAGTTGTATCACCAACAAGTGTTGCGGCTCCTTGAAGGTTCGAAGAAACAGCAATACCGATGATAAAGGGAACCGGATTGGTTTTTAATTTTTTACAGATTTCAAGTGCTACAGGAGCAACCATAAGCACTGTGGCTACATTATCAACAAATGCAGAAATCACACCTGCAAAAAGTGCTAAGCCAACAGCAGCCCACTGTACATTCGGAACCTTTTCCATTACCAAATCCGCAAGAAGCTCAGGCATCTTACTTTCAATAAATAAAGCGATAATACCCATGGTTCCAGCAATCATAAGCAATACATTAAAATCAAGTGACGGGATAATTTTTCCTAATGGTAACATACCTGAAACAATAAAAATAGCAGCGGATGCCAACGCAATATATGTCCTGTAATTACTAAAGACAAGCATCAAAACATACGTTAACGCAAATAAAATCAAAGCAAATAACATTATGTAACCCCTTTCTTCTTATGCGGTTTTCTATCTAATTTTAACCAGACAGTCTTATTATATGAGCTATCTTAGTCTGTGTCAATCCGTGTTGATATTTCTTCTAATAAGTATCATGGACCTGCTTAGGTGTGTACCTTTGAAAGTAAAATTAATGAAACAATGTTGCGTCTGTGCTGAAATTACTTTACAATACGACTAAAGTGATACATAAAATAAGAAACAGAAACTAAATTTATGGATTAGCGAGTAATATGTTCGATTAGGAAGGAGATTATATGACAGTTTCAAGAAATGAGATTATTCAGGCCATTGGAATCACATATCCAACGATTCCTCCTAACATTGAGTACAACTTATTGGACTCAAAAAAGGAAGATGGATTTACAAGACATTACATTGAGTATGATTCTTATCAAGATAAGGTCAAAGCATTTCTTTTATTACCAGATCAATTAGACAATAATCCAGCAATTCTTATCCATCATCAACACAATGGAGAACGTCATTTCGGAAAGAGTGAGGTTTGTGGCCTAGCAGGAAATTCATTGCAAGCGTTTGGTCCTGAACTCGCAAAACGGAGATTCGTTGTATTGGCACCTGATTCGATCTGCTTTGAAGAAAGACGTAAAGATGCACACGGAACACAACCTCTATCAAACGATGCTGACTTCTTACAGCACTACAATGAAATGTGCTATCGAATCATCAAAGGCGATTGTTTGATGAAAAATGTGCTTTATGATGCTATGAATGCTATTACTTTACTTTCTGGGCTTCCTTATGTGGACACTAAAAAGATTGGTTCATTTGGACATTCTTATGGGGGGAATACTACGCTATTTCTTTCTGCAATTGATGAACGAATTGCTTTTAGCTGTGCAAGTGGAAGTGCGTGTACCTATGAAAACCGAATGGCAAACTATGTTGGGATTGAGATGGCGAGTGTGATTCCAAATTTTCATAGTAAATACGATATTTATGATTTGGTTTCTTGTATTGCCCCAAGACGGTTACTCATTGTCTCAGCGGAAGATGATAAATATTCAAAGGATGCGACTGAGATTGTTGAAAAAGTAAGTCCAGCATATGCAGATCTTCATGCACTTAACAACCTATACCATAAGAGATATCATGGCGGTCATGGACTGTCGAGAGAAAGATTTGATTACATAATTGAGTGGCTGACATCTCATTGCGATGGTTCAATCTTATAATATGAAATCATAGGTAGTTTAGTAACATATCTTGTCAAGCTTCTCAGAACTGTCCATCACAGGGGAAGCTTACCACATTATGATCTTTTCTTTCTATATCGTATGGTATTCACTAATGCATATAGAAAAGCAACAATACCAATCCAATCAATAAATATATATGTAAATCTCATATTAGTGAAATTAAAGCTATGAAGGTGAAATAACATTCGAATAATAGGCATAAGGAACAAGGTAATCTGGCTTAATACAGCTATCATCCAAGATGATATGATACAAAGTTTTGTCTTATCTTGGATGAGATATGGCTTATTATGAAATTTTACTAGGGTGATACAAGTTAATATAAGTAAAACCAGGAATTGAATCCATCCAATTGCTAATCTCATATAGTTCATACTATAGGTCCATTGAAAGGTATGGAATATTACTTTCCAATTAAGACCTGTGCCGAATCTTAGATAAACGTCAATGGAAAAGAATACGCCCCAGCTACACCATAATAATAGATGATTTTTAAACGAGAAACAAATGATACCACAAATGATTAGTGGTGACGATAAAAGACATGAAAATACAAAATTACTTATTCCAAGTTTCATTGTTATCATTAGAAATGTTATATATCCTAGGGATAAAAGAATAGTACCCGCTATTTTTCTAGTTGCAAAAGTGACATGGAGTTCTTCTTGAATCCCTTGGGTTTTATTATGTGAATTCGTATCTGTGGTTGAGTTCTCCTTGATTAAGACATCGAGAGTAACCTGAAATAATTCACTCATTTTTATTAATTTGGATAATTCGGGTACAACATTGTTATTCTCCCAATCAGAAATTGATTGTTTCGAAACATCTAATATCTTAGCAAGGTCATCTTGAGATAAGTTCTTCTCACAACGATATTGATTAATTTTTTCACCAAGATTCATCGATAAGTTCTCCTTAATTATGTAATGACTATAGTATAGCATATTTCCAATATTTAGTATATTACATTAAATTTAATCTTATCATACCTCATCCTTATTTTATACACATATACAATTTTGTTTTTGTCCATTCCTTAACTAGGCTTATTTCTGTAAATCGAGAACTTGTCAAAACTTCCTCTTCGTGTTTCCAGCTAAATGGAGCATCAATATATCAATCCCTAATAATAAAGGAATGTCCTGCTATGATGGTACAATTGAATCACAACGTTGTTATATGAAAATAGTTCATGTATAATATTACCATTAACTTATATTCCATCAAAAATATTACGATAAGATACTATAAGGAGGGGAAACA
>JAEZKD010000284.1 GCA_023415655.1 Bacillota bacterium
CCTCCTGCGGACTGTGGCCATAAGCCCAGGGTATGGTCCACATAATACTTCTCAAAGCCACCTTCCATAATCTCAGCCGGTGTAAGATCCTTTGTCAACTGATGAACAATCGCACTTACCATCTCCATATGTGCAAGCTCTTCGGTTCCGATGTCAGTTAAAATACCCACTACCTTTCGGTTGGGCATAGCATAACGCTGTGACAGATAACGCATGGAAGCTGCCAACTCTCCGTCCGGACCACCGAATTGCATTTGCCCCTAATTATCTAGTATTAATAACAAAGGAGTCCGCATCTTTCATTATATAAAATCAAAAATCTTTGCTATGACTTCCAAAAACTATTAATTTTATCGATATAATTATACTTATTACAAGCAGTAATCTGATGATATCTTTCAGAACACACGATTTACACACGCCAGATTATGCCCATAAGCGCATAATGAAAGGAGACAGAAATAACATTTTGTCTCCTTTACAAAATTCTGTTACTATAATACATTTGTATATACTCATTTTAATTTCAATATAAAATGCGTTAATACATCATTGCGCATTTGAAACATAAAGGCGTAAATCCTGTGCTACTTCACTATGATTCCCAAAGCGCTTAATTTTACCATTTTCCATTATGAGTATCTTGTCATATTTATCCAACAATTCAAGATGGATTCTATGTGATACATTAATTATGAGTTTATTGTCAATTTCAAGCAATTCCTTCTCTATATTAAAAGAATTATAGTTATCTAACGATGATGTAAATTCGTCAAAAAGTAAAATTGGTGCATTTTTATACAACATTCTGGCGATAGCAATTCTTTGCAGTTCGCCGCCGCTGAAATTACTAGTGCTTTCATTAACTTCAGAATCAAATTTATCACTTAGATACTCTAAGTTCAACACTTTAACGATACTTTTGAATTTTTCCCTATCATACGATTCACATAAAACAATATTTTCAGTTATGGTACCAGGCAAAATCTCTATTTTTTGATTACAATAACCAATTTTGTTATACCATGTAGGTAAACTTAACTCTTTTATGTTTTTATTATTATACGAAATAAAACCTGAAGTAGGATCATATTCTTTGAGTATTAACCTTAATAATGTGCTTTTGCCACATCCACTTTCACCAACAATCAAGTATTTACCATTCATAAGGAATTTGAGATTAATACTGTCAATAAACTCATTTTCGTCATAACTAAAATCGACCGAATTAAATATTATATCATGTTCTCCGATTTCTCTAATTTCTTCATTATGTTGTTCGTTAAGAATGTTTTCTAATTTGTCCCTTATATTCTTTGTTGAGTCCATGTCATTTTTACATTGCATAAGAGATGACAGCGGATTGGTTATATATGAAAGAAGTGTAACAATTGATAATACCTGGCCTACTGTCATTTTACCGTAATAGACAAAAACAAATGAAGCAATTATTGCTCCCATCTGGATCGCAAAAGAAAGAAAACCGTTTATGGCGATCATCAGAGATTTTATCGCTCCGTAATTTTTATTTCGATCTAGTTTATTTTCGAAAGAATTATTTAACTTTTTTAATACAAAGCCCTGAGCGAAAAATATATTGACAGTTTGGATGCTGTTGAATACCCCGTTGACTACACGGATAAGATTAGCATTGGATTCTTGTAATTTTTCTAGAGAGCCCGCTAGTCTTTTCGCGAACAACTGGTTGATAACAACAAGAATAATAACCGATCCAGATATTGTCAAGACAATTGGTAGCGATATACTGGATAAATATGTAAAGGCAAACAAAAAATTAATTGCTATATATATGCACTGAGTAACGTTAGATATATATTTTTCAGCAATAATCTTTATATCCTTGTTGTAAATTGTCAAAACTTCGGATATGCTTTGCTGCTTTTTTATTATCTTTTGTGCTATATCCTTTTCAATGTTCCTTTCTGCAATGAACTCGTAGTAGAGGTATACAATGTTAGACCCAATAAGTAATGGAAAGACTACCGCAACTAGAGTAACCGCCTTCCAGATAACGGCAGAAATATCAGTGTCCGGGTCATTTACCAAGAGCAAATCGGTAATATATGTTATAAAATATGACCTAAAAACAAAATAAGCGCTTAATACTACCATAAAGAACAAGGATAATGCCAAAAATAATTTATTATTCTTGTAAACGTATTTGATCATGCCATTACCTCATAATATTTCATGCAATACATATCCGCACAATTATTAATCCTTTTAAGAGGGCATACCCTGTTATAGCATCTTGCAAGATTTGAACACTCTAGACATTTTTCTGTTACAGCATCCTCAATCCATTTTTTTTCTTTCTCTTCATCAATAACCATAACGCCATTTTCTAAATCCAAAAAACCGATATTATTTATATCATCCTCAATCGCGACAGTGCACTTTGCAATACCACCATTTGCTCTAATGGCGTATGTACTTTTTGAGCCAGCATAACACGCATACTTCAATAAATCATATTTTTCTTCTTCATATATAAATAATCCCTTGCTTTTTATGTAATCATTATGCTGTTTCAAGATTTCACTAATCTTTTGTTGATCAGTGAAAATAGGCAAATCAAAATCCTCATCACCCCATTTGCCAACAGGCCTAATTAGAAACTGTAGTCTTTTATCTTCTGAAAACTCTGTAAATAAGTCATAAAAAGAAAAATCAAATTCTTTATTGGTAATATTTACTCTCAACAAGATTTTAAAATCCCTTTTTATTGTTAGAGCATCTAAAATATTTTTCAGAATAATATTAAATGAACCTGCTCCATTTTTAAATTTTCTCTGTTCATCGTGCGTATATCCGTCCAAAGTAATTTGGTATGATGTGATATTATTGTCCAACAAAAGATTAAATGTAGTTTTATTCAGCAAAACGCCATTGGTTGTAATTCCGCTCACAAATGTAACGTCTTTATTAGATATTTCATTAATGATTCCTCTGTTAAAGCTAACAATATCATTGATTTTCAACAAGGGCTCTCCGCCAAACCAACATACAGAAATTACTTTCTTTTTATCAACATCAATAGCATTTTTAACTAAACTTAATAACAAATTATAGTGTGGCTCTTTTAATTCAATTTTTTCATGTTTTTCATAACAATATGTGCAATTTAAATTGCAGTCCTCTGTTGGAAATAGTATAAATTCAAGAGTCTCACTTTCTTTTTTCTCAATCACAGCCCCTATTTCTTCATGGTCTTCGTATAGAAAATTCTCAGCAAATAACGCTTGCTCTAACGAACTCTCAAGCCTATCAGTTCCTCCACTATTGATGATTCCGTTTAACTCCTCTATAAACTTATATTCAGTGAGTTCAATAGTAGAGTTAGAAATCTGAGAGCGGATAATCTTATTATTACCATCTTCTTTATATGTAATATAGTTTGAAAGGCTATATCTCATAACATACCTCCTGTTAATAGGAATGGAAGCGAGGATTATTTTGCAAATAATTCTCGCTTTCCACCACTAAAAAATTTTCTCTGTAAAAACTAGCAGTTGCAATTATTCTGAGCCTGAGACTCAACTGTTGCCTTAATAATATTCATTATTTCACCTCCTTTGTTTATATTTTACATTATACATTTTTTTCCACGCTAGTAACATGTCGTATTTGGAAAATTTAAGCATATTATGGATTTATTTACTCTTTTTTTGTAGATATTTATCTATGTGATCTATATTTGGTCCTACAATAATTTCATGATACCATTCATTTATTGTTGTTGGACGGATTCCGGTTGCTTTTACAAGATCCGATTGTGTCCATCTACGCTCTCCTATAATCCTTGCTAGGTAAATACGAATCATTATATTCACCTTCCATTTTTGTTATATATTAACACAAAGGGTGATTATAAATATTATTTTGTTAAATTATAATGCGCTATTTATAGTTTAAAAAAATAATATTTAAAAATTCGTTATGATTACTTCTTTGAATTCACTAGACTTATTTTTCGAAGTTAAATTGCTATTCCTCGCTATTCTTTCAATATTGAAATCACTATATATCTCTCTAACATATTCATCATCATTATAGGATAATATAAATTTGCCTTCTATCTTCTTAAGCAGCCCATTTAATTTAACATGATCATCAATATTAAAACGACTATCATAAAAACTTTCAGTTCCCAAATAGGGCGGATCAAGATAAAACAGAGCATTCGGTCTGTCGTATACCTTAATCAATCGCTCATAATCCATGTTTTCAATTACAACATTTTTTAGTCGTTCATTAATTTCGGATAAATAGTCTATGGTATTAACTAAATTCTTCTTATTGGTACCAAATGTTTTACGATCTGCTCCAAAACTTGACTTTATAATATAAAAGTATCTAGCTGCCCTTTGTATATCAGTGAGCCCTTTATAATTTAATTGCTCCTTGTAATTGAAAAACTGTTCTCGTGAAACAATAAGCCACTCTAATTCCCTCTGAAGCTCATTACAATGATACTTGATGCATCTATAGAGATTTATCAAATTACTATCAATATCATTGAATACCTCAAGCTCTTTACCTTGTTCTTTACCAAATAATACCCAACCGGCTCCACCAAAGACCTCTATATATCTTTCAAATTCCTCCGGAAATTTTTCAATAATATGTTTTCGTAACAACTTCTTACCGCCTATCCAGGCTATAAAACTATTCAATACTATTCACCTCATATTAATTTTTATATTTATCTAAACCACCTGCAGCAATAACATATTCGCGCCTATACTATTACTGCAGGTGAATAATTGTTAATTAAGAAAAGATTTCCTTGTATTAGGTCCAACTTTACCGTCAACAAGTAGACCATGTTTATTCTGATACACTCTGATAGCAGCATCGGTAATCTTTCCACATGAACCATCAATAGATAGTTTTTTTATTACTCCGTCTACCTCTACCTCAGCTATTCCATCTTTAATTAATTCATACTGGACCCACTTCACGGTATCACCCTTACAAACTACCTTATTGTTCTCGTGATCGTAATATATAGTAGTTTTGGGTACTGGATAAGGATTCTCTCCTAATCCGTCTTCTAAGGCCATGACAACATGACTGCCTTCCTTTAGATAGATACCACCACGTTTGGCAAATTTATCACTAATCAAGTGAGATTTATCGGCAAATGCTTCAAACTTGCCAGTGGCGAGAAAACTTGTCCTGATTGACCTTGTAGTATTCGATACAGAAATATCCAGTCCGGCAAGTTTGTAACAGGCTGATACCAGAGAAGAGCAATCAAACTCACCTTTCGCTCCACGTATTTTATTACCGTTCTTTACTATGGAATTGTACCCGGACAATCTCTCAGATTGATCGTAACCAAAATTATTATCAGCACAAATCTGCTCCATGATATTTGCTGCTTTATCTGCTAAAGCAACATCCTTGCATACAAGATATACATTCCATGGTTTGCTATACCATGAACGAAAGCAGATTTCTTTATTGGTTTGATCACCAGCTTTTCCGCCAATAATCTTTCCATTTTCATCAATAGAAGCATGTCCTATTCTAATAGCCATAATATATACCTCCTACCTCTTAAACCGCATCCACAAGTCATTAAAGGAATCCCATCCGTATGTAGCTATATAGGATACAGGGAACCCACTTATAATTATTGCAATCAAGTAATACCAGGTGAATTGCATATTGATATATGCAATATAAGCAAGATAAGCTATAGGGCAAATTACAATGGATACAATTAATGTCCAAGTCTTAGTGGGTATATTCTGAATCACCCATACTTCCTTAGTCACCTGAACAATTACAGATACGATAAATGCCATAGCGCATAAGACGGCTACGATCAGCGGAACTAAATTGAAAAACTCATTAAATATACTCATAACCTATTCCTCCTTTTTTTCTTTCTTAACTTTATTTTTTTTGATACTCGTTAACATAAGCAACTCTCCAGTTGTGAATGTAAACCATGCTGCTATTAAACCGGATGGTTCGCTACCAACTCTAAGGAATACATATAAAACAGCAGCCGTGAAAAGTGTATTTAACACAATCACGGCTGTTACTATAAATTTAGAATATAATCCTTTCTTTTTGGTCACGTCTTGACGTCATCCTTTCTGTGAGGTAATTCCTTTAATTCAAGATACAAATCTGTTATAGTTCCATTACCGCCTAATGCATGATACTGTTTATACATGGCTTCAACATTATCCATGGCATATATAGGTATATAGCCATTTTCCATATATTTATTGTATTGCCAAATAATTTCATTTCTTAAAATAGCTTGCAGTCCTAATTTAAAGGCCCTGAATTGCTTTAATACCCATCCAAATCCACTTGTTATTATTCCAAATGCAAATACTAGCCAATATTCCATGATAAATTCAGCCATGTGTGAGTTCCTTCTTTCAAGAAAATATATTTTTTCTCTGCAATAAAAATGCACCTATTCGGTGCATAATCATTCTACATCTAATATGTTGTACACTACTTCCTTGAGATTACTTATGTTAGGCACCATATCTCTCGTGTATGGACTGTTCTCTGCCTGGATATTTTTAACCCACAGTTTTACTAATCCACTCTCGGTATTAAACATTACATAGCACCTCCAATCATCATAGACAGTTCCAGGATGGCTTGCTCTTGAGTGGCAACCTGTTCACTTAATAGATCAGATTTCACCTCTGCATTGCCTAGATCTTCTTTTAAGCTAGAAATAAGCCTTGCAATTTCTTCACCATCATTTATAAGCTTAGTATGTCTAAGCATTGTACCATCTTCATCTATATAACCAACGACTACTCGAAATAATTGAATATCTATGTCTTCCCAATAAGTGACTACATTGTCACCCTCTAATGGTTCAACACTTTTCTCGATTATTTCATGGTCTTCATTGTATCTGTAATACATTAATTCCAACCTCCTTTATTAATTAGATACTACCGATGTAAAGTATGAACCCATGTTGTAGATTGTTAATCTTGATAAAGCCACCGTTTTGTTTGTATGGTTAATATCACAGCTAAATACATGTAAGCTTGAGTTAGCTATCATGTACATATACTTCCCATCATTACTTAATGCCTTATTGGTGGAACTAAGACCAGATATAGAGCTAGTAACATCACACGTTACGGTGTATGCAATGTTCTCGGTGATGTTAAATACAGTAATAAATGGGCTTTCATTATTAGCACGCGCACTAATTATTAAGTCACCGTGTACTGTATTAACTGTTCCTAAAGATGTGGCAGACCTTAATGACTTCATTTCCTTTGTAACAGGGTCAAGACTGTAAACAACGTAGTCTGTGGTTAGTCCATTCGAAGAGTCATTATAATACATACCAATATAAAACTTTGAACCATCATCCACTAAGTAAGGTTGCCAAGCACTACTAAATGAAGAGCTAGACCTTGGGGTCACAACACCACCCATCATATAGCTACCATCTGGCTCTCTGAAAAATCTCCTTATTCCTGGTGTATTGTAGTTTGTATCTGATGAAGTAGGATGAACATGTAATATCACAGCACCATTGTAACTAATGGCTAGATTACTTTGTGTACCGGCAGTAGCAACCTCATAAACTTGTTCATATACCAATACTAATTCTGTTCCAGTAAATTTATAAATTCGTATAGCTTGATAACTAGCACTGCCCGATGTCCTAATATAACTTGCCACAACAGTAGATCCATCCTTTGATATAATCCTACGATGAATATTGTATGTGTTGTTACTGTATACAAACGATGCTGGAATAGTAGCTACTGGAGTCCACACATCCCCTATTGCTTTGTAGATAATGTCGCCAGCCAACATATAAAGTCCGTTATGCGTGAAGCGTGTTGGGTTACTCGGTAAAGTAGTATTAAGGGTAAACGTAGTAGGTGTGGTACGGTTATATACATTTGCATTTAAAGATAAGTATTTTCCTTTTTGCGATAGCATAGTCCATGAACTACCATTCCACATATAGGAAGTTTCTATATCTAATACTCCACCGACCTTACTATATACTATCGGTTTATTGAGGTAAAAACTCCCCATACCACTTACTAGATTAACTCTCCAATTAACAGAAGGGTTCGGCTCTACACCATTACTCTTAGTTACCAAGGCATTAATAGACACCCCACCACTTGTCAATTTCTTAGCACTATCAGTAAATGTGAAAGCGTTGTACATCATACTTCCCACAACAAAGAGTAGCGTTCCATCAGCTTCCCCTGCGTTTAATGCTTCCAATATTCTAATCTTATTAATTTGGGAAGCAAGGGTACCTGACTTAACCCATATATGCCCCTCTGTTTCCGGGGTTGGTTCGACTTCTTGGATACTACAAGGGAAATTAATAAATTGAGCGCCCTTGTGCTTACCCGTTAAACCAAATACTTCTTTACCATCTGCGATATAATCAGCAATATAATTGGGATCATCTGCATATAAGTAACTTTTGCCTTCAATTTCAGAATTAAAATATCCTTTAGGAGGCTTCATCCAAAGTCTACCAGGAGTGACGCTTGAAGCAGTTGTTTCTTCACTCTCATAATCATCCTTGGTTCTATCTGGAATTGTTCCTACTACCTCATCACCGTCCTCACTGATAATAATCTTTGGCGCTACTATATCATCTGCTAGTGCAGTGCCGCCACCACCTCCACTAGCTTCCAGGAAAAAATGTGATAAATCAGCACTTAGAATGAATGTATAAGGCTTTCCGGCAACAATCTTAGGCGCATCTTGCGTATTGACCTTATACACTGGCTTTGCTTGAAGATCATTAACCTTAAGAGTGGTTGCTTCGTTATTATTGTCAGCCGTGGCTATAATTCGTACAACCATACCGGATTTAAAAGCAGTGACACTGCCCATATCTACATTAATGGCTGTACCCGTACCACCAGCGACCTTGGCTCTTAAATCAGACTCTACATCTTCTAAATATTCCTTACTCACATACACAAGGGATTCATCTAAAGTAGCGGATACTGAAGTAACATTTCCTACTATCAATGAAACGCTGACAACCTTCTCAATAATTTCAGATGACTGTGAAGGTATGTACTCCGCCAAGGCCCCTGCATTACCATAGCAATAAAGAATTTCACCAAGATCAGGATCTTGAGCATATACTCCGATCTCTCTCCAATAAAATCCTTCACTGATATCTGAATTTGAAAATACCCCCTTAACAGTTGCATAATTGGATTTATGCTGTAAGGAGGTAATGCTTAAATTTACTTTAGGTTCAATCACTGCCGATAAAGTGATCTGTGATTGACCGCCTAAGTTACCGGAACCCATAACAATCTTAGTAAAGTTCAAACTGGCACCTGCCAGAGCCTTTGATTGCAATGCCCGTCCTTTATCAGTAAACAATATAGTACTAAAACTCATTCATCATCCCTCCTGTCGTAATTCTAAAAGTTCACCAGTATGCAGAACTGCACCTAAATTGAAAATCATTGATGCAGCCAATGATATCTCCACTCCATCAAGAATCGCACTCTTTCTCTTAACATGTTGGATAATTGAGTTGAAGGTACTTACAGCATCACCCGATATCAGAGGATTATCAGTGACGATTTTGAAATGATATGGATCTCCACCATATTGAAACCATTCCATGATATCGCATTCACCAATTATATCCTCCACCACACTCTCCACTGCGGATACAGTTCCAAGGCTCCAGAATACTTTCTCAGCATTTTTGATAACACTTATCTTTACATCCTTCGTACTGCTTTTGTCATACCAGATAATGTTTCTGATCTTCGCAATATAGTCCAAGTCAGCCTCATTAAGCAGATTTAAGTTTTGATAAAAGTCAATTTTTTGAATTGCTTCAAATAATCTCTTGAAAATGTGATTAGCTGCTGCACAGAGACCTATAACCGTTGTATCTTCTTGCATGTAAGGAGGAATGATATCTAACATACTAATATTATTTAGCTTCATGTTGCCTCCTCATAAATCCCATCATACGTGACTACAGGATTCCCATTGATCTGAGCAATCGACTGTTTATTTACTTCAGTAAACACAGGACTTGTAATATTCACTGTATATGCTCCAGCATTTAATACGAATTTCTTCAAAAGATCCGGATTAATTGATCTACCAATCTCAGTTCCTTGATATGATACATATTCGCTAATAGCTGCTATAACTTTGGAGTTTATTTCAACCATATTCGGTGAATCATCTTCACTGATTGTATATGAGAGTGAAATACTATAAGGAATTACCGTTGGCTTTTGAACAGTTACTTGATCAGCTAGTGGTCGAACAGTCTTAGCACTGAGTGCATCTGAAACTCTCTGAACCACAAGATCACTCGGTATTGAGCCATCTTTATGCAAAATAGTAATTAGCAAACTAGCCGGTTCGTTCTTTACTGTAACGCTTCCTATTGAACTGTCAGCCGTTTTGACAAGGTAGATATATGCAGCTTCAGCACCTGCCGTATTATAACCATATGGCTTCAGCATAATTCTTTCCCGATAATCTTCAATATCCTCAACTTCTGATCCACCTGAGCTTGTATCAATATTAGTAACATTTGAGATATAAGGGATATTGTCTACCAAAGTATTTATTGAACCAGGTGTGAAACCGTCATGAGCTTTACCAGGGACAGTTGCTTCACATGGTATATCAATACTTAATGTTCCTTGCACAAGTGTATGATTTGCTTTAGTGGCAAAAAAATGAGTACCATCCGGTGTAACTCTTGTTCCAGAAGGTACTTCTATATCAAATGCTTTTACAGCGGATACGCTAAATCTCATTGTTACAAGAGATTTACCTGCTCCTAATTGTATTACCGATCTCCCCTCACCAATATAACCGAGGTAAGGAAAAACAGCTGTTTGAGCAAAATACTGATTTGCTAAATAATTTCCTTTAGCAGCGATCAAGGCAGCTATATACATGAAAGAATTAAGTAGTATTCTTCGCTCATCACCGGCAAAAAGCATCGTATTCGTTGCCTCTTCATATTTAACTATCGCCTCTTCCAATACTGCACTTTCATCGAAATTAATAAAATCATACAATACCTATCACCGCCTTATATGTATATTCACCGTTCTCATTTAGATCAATGAGATCATCAAAGTTTAAATCTGCCCTTGGCTCCCTCTCTGAAATCATGTCAACAATATCAGTTATTAACTTTGAGTTAATGGTACTTTGTGTCTTATCAAGGAGATTTATATTAACTCCTAATCCTCTGTCAAAACATACTTCATTCTTTCTAATATTCAATAAATTAGTTACATTTTTAGCAATGCGTTCCTGTTCTGAAGATGTATTGCCCCATTGAAACATATCATCACCTAACCCTTTGCATTTCTTGTGGATTTTGCTGTACTATTTTTAGTAGTAATGGGATTTTCTTTGAGACTTAAACTTAATGATGCCTTCTTTATCTTTCCACCAGGAAGGAATTCGATATTGGATGTATCAACATTAGTTAGCATCCATTGATTTGATCCAACTTTCTCTCGGCCAACCAAAAAGTAATATGATTCACCTTGAAGACCAAACCAGCTTTCAATCTCTTTTCTTACATCTGCGGAATCAGATCTTAATTCTATTTCAAAAGACAGTGATTCCAAAGAAGGTGATTTCTTTTTTAATTTTGGCTTACCTGTACCGTTGTCCTCTTCCTCGACATTGTAGCCTGAAGATCTGGCCAGATTTTTAAAGGTATTAATAATCTTATCGGTTACAGTAAATACTTTGGGTCCAAAGGTTCCAATTTTCATTATTCTATCACTCC
>JAEZKD010000018.1 GCA_023415655.1 Bacillota bacterium
TCATATAGTTCAATTAAATGAGCAAGTATTTCTCTTTGTTCTTCTTCAACACGTACTACCTCTATCATAAGATTCCTCCTAAATGAATAAATTGTGTTTATTATAGCATAATTTCCAAATATTACAAACATAATTCAGGTGTAATAAGAACTAGTTTGACTTCTACGATAGATAGTACTTTTCCTAAATATACTTTGCCAACCTTTTAGTGAAACATTTTTACCTAAGATGCTTGCAGTTTTATGAATAAAAAAAGAGCATCAAAAATTTTCATTTTCAATGCTTTCTTGGGTTGGGCTATTCTTTCGAATAACAGCTCGTAGGGGAATCGAACCCCTGTTTCCGCCGTGAGAGGGCGGCGTCTTGACCGCTTGACCAACGAGCCATATTTATTTCGTATGTACTAAGAAGTACTCCCCTATTCTACTACAAAATTGCTAGAAAGGGAAGTACTTTTTTTATGTAATTTTTACCACCTTGATCAGTGGGTTTTTATTGACTGTTCCACCAAAGGAAAACAAAACAATAGAATCCAACCAATGAGTGGAATTGCAAATAGTAAATCACTCTTCCAAGTAAAATAAGACTATTTCTGTACTTTACTCAATCTCTGATTTTAACCCATCAATAATGGATTCATCCTTCACCTTATAAGTAGAGTATAGCATAGCAATACCTACTACAACGAATACAGATAATATACCAATTAGATAAGTGAACCAAGGAAATACAAAATCAGACGAGAAATTAGAATCCACTACTCCAAAAATCAGATACGTTATCAGTAGGCTTACTGGCAATCCATAAAACAAGGCCTTGATTCCATAAAGGAGACTTTCAAATCGTATCATACGATGAAAAGACTTCGGTGTCATACCAACACTTTTGAGCATAGCGAATTCTCTTCTTCTTAAGGCAAAGCTTGTAGCAATCGTATTGCATAAATTTGTCATACAGATCAATGAGATTAATGCTATAAATCCATAACTAAATACAGACATAACAGTCATTAACTGCTTATCTTGTAATGCTTCTTCATATCGATTTGTAATATACACAGAGGAAGAGGTATAATCTTTTATGGTACTTCGGATTCTATCTTCAATCCCTTGTGGTTTTGTTAAGTTAAAACAATAAACTACCATTCCGTATGGGGTGGTCTCAAAGGATAGCTGATTCAGTAAGATGGAATAAACCTCCTCCGTAACAATAATTTGAATCGCTTCATCTGCCTCTGCGTAAGAAATTCCAATTGGTAATTGATTCGTAGTTGCAAGTAGCTCCATTGGTACTTTGATTCGATTTTCTTCGCTTGTTGGAAGTTCTATCTCTTCATAATCATCTTCATCATTGTTTTGAATCAATAAATCGATTTCATCTTGGAGATTAAGATGTAAAACTTCACTTTCCATCAAACTATAACCAACTTTATTCTGATGTTTATTAATAAGTATTCCTTGGATTGCCTTATTTTGTTCAGACTCCCCATCCTCTAGAATCTTCACACCTACCTGCTGTGCATAATCAGAATAAGTCGCATCGTCTAGAATAATTAACTGAGCATAAAGATGAATACCATACTCCCTAATATAATCGTTAATCTCATCTTCTGACCACTCCCAGGAACGATATGCTACCTTCCTCATTTCTATCAATTCTTCTGTTACACTAGCTTCTACAAACTCAGAATCTAAGGCAATATCAAGTGTTGAATAAGTAAGCTTGGCACCTTCCTTGATCCCCTCCACTTGAAGTAACGCTTCTATTAACTCATTCTGAAATTCATTCCCATCCAAAGACTGCTCAATAGATACCGCTAAATCATAATTCGTACGTTGCATGGTCATCTGAAAAGATTTAGATAGGTAAAACGTATAGGAACCTACACTAATAAATAATATTAAGCTAGTTACTAATGAAAATATTAATGCTCGGTAACGCTTTTTATTACGTTTCAAATTCTTCTGTGCTAAATCACCCTCAAGCCCAAAGATGAATCTTGTTACTCTACTTGTTTTGATGGCTTTCTTTTGTAATTTGATATCTTGGGTCTGTCGAATTGCATCCATTGGGGTAATTCTAGAAGCTCTTTTAGCAGGGATCATTGCTGATATTAGAATCGTTAACATAGAGAATACAACTGCGACTAGGATAGAAGTTAGAGATACTTTCATCTGTAGCGGAACTGTAAAACCTAAACTATTAGTTAACATGGACCCCACAATACGAAAAGTAATTGCCATACCAGTAATCCCTACTAGGATACCAGATGGAATTGCTATGATTCCTATGACACCACCTTCATAGAACACGGCATTCCTCTTCTGTTTCTTTGTTGCACCTACGCTTGCTAGCATACCAAATTGCTTGCTGCGCTCAGTTAGAGAAATTGCAAAGGAATTATAAATTAAGGAAACACTACCAACCATAATAATCATAATTAGAATGAATGCCAATCCAGTTAACATCTGATTAAAGTTGTCATGTTTAGATACCCCATAGAAGGCAAGTACCTCGTTATTAAACACTACTCTAGATTCGCTGAGTCCTAATTTATCTCCAAGTTCAAGACTTTCATTATATATACTTCTTGTTATGTTGTTTATGAACACAAAAGCATTCACTGTATCCTCTTTGGCTATGGATTCTATATCTAGATAAGTGATTGCTGTATATCCTGGTGCATTATATTCTTCAAAACTAGGTTCTTTCATGATCCCAACAATTTGATAGGTTTTTGATTCCTTCGGCATAAACTCTTCTGTTACCTCAAGATCATAACGATCCTTTTGAGTAAGTATCGATGTCTTCGAATATTCTCCTATGTACCGATCCCCAATTGTTAAAGCAATGGTATCCCCCACCTCATAAGTAGTTTCACCTTCCACTTTAAAATACTCTGGTAACACAATTTCATTTTCATTCGTTGGAAAGCGTCCTTCGATTAATTTTAGTGACATTTGTTTCATAGCATCCGTTGTAAATCTTTCGATATAAACATAGGGCTTATAATCATTCCTCGTTTGAGTGTCAACCAACTTACCATAGCCTAAATCCTTCGTAAAAGATGTATTCCCAACATTTTTTTCCGACTCTAAAGCAGCAATCTTATCCACAGGTAAATCGATATATTGCACATGCCATGCTCCATAACGGTCCATCTCCATGCGCTGTAGTAAATCAAGAAAGGTGACTACAGCAGTGGATACAGCTGTAATCATTGCAACGGATATGATAACACCAAGGATCGTCATAATACTTCTTTTCTTGTTGATTAACATATGTTTCTTTGTTAAGCGATTCATAATATTCATATTACTTACCTCCACCTACTGTCTTGCGGATGACTTCATCTCTGGTGATCTTTCCATCCTCGATGGCAATGATACGGTCCGCTTGCAATGCGATTCTTTCATCATGGGTAATGACCAATAAGGTTTGGCTATAGATTCGGTTGGAGATTTTTAGTAATTCCATAATTTCTTCACTTGTTTTGCGATCTAAGTTTCCAGTCGGTTCATCGGCAAGAATAATCGCTGGATTCGTTATCATTGCACGTCCTATGGAGACTCGTTGCTGCTGTCCTCCTGAGAGTTCATTTGGTAGATGGTGTAATCTCTTTTCTAATCCAAGAATTTCAACAATATTCTTAAAATAATCTTCATCTACCTTCCGCTGATCCAGTAATAGTGGTAAGGTTATGTTTTCCTTTACATTCAGTACCGGTATTAAGTTATAAAACTGATAGATCAGACCAATCTGTCTGCGTCGAAAGATTGCTTGATTCGTTTCATTTAACTGATAAATATCTGTATTGTCTATGTATACGTTTCCACTCGTTGGTTGATCAACACCACCCAATAAATGAAGTAATGTAGATTTACCAGAACCGCTTGGTCCTATGATTGCTACAAATTCACCTTTATTTACTGAGAATGAGATATCATCAAGAGCTTTGACTTTAATATCTCCTTTCCCATATTCCTTACACAAATGTTCTACTTTTAATAATTCCATATCATCACCTCGTATTTAACTTGTTTGATTGTTACTATCATTAATATACCTAACGAATATGACTACTCGGTGACATAAACGGTGACAATTTTGTCACATAAGAAATAGAATGATGAATTTAACTATGATACTATTATCGATAGATACGAATTTCAAATCTCGTTCCAACACCAATGGTACTGCTTACTTCGATATTCCCTTTTTGTCTAGTAATAATTTGCTTTGATAAGGCTAACCCTATGCCTACACTATCACTTTTGGCATTCTTCCCTTTATAAAACCGTTGAAAAATATGAGGTAGGTCTTCTTTTGCGATACCAACCCCAGTATCCTCAATATCAATCTTTGTATATAAATTATTATCATTATAGGAAATCGTAATACTTCCATTAGGTTTGGTATGCTCGATACAGTTCTTAATAATATTGGTGAATGCTTCTGCTAACCAATGAAAATCACCTATGATCCTAATTGTTTCTTTGATAGGACGTATGTTTAGCGTTATATTTCGCATCTCCATCGAAATGAGCAATGGCTCCACTGCCTTTTTTATCAAAGAATCAACCTCAATCGACGTATTCTTAAATGTTACTGCATCAGCGTCAAGCTTGGATAGCTTTAATAGAGCCTGTACCAACCATTCCATTCTCTCTAGCCCAGTCGAAATATTTCTCACAAACTCTTCTCTTTTTTCAAGAGGAAGGGAATCTTGCTCTAACAGATCCACCATCATTCGCATAGAAGTAAGTGGAGTCTTAAGTTGGTGTGAAATATCGGATAAGGAATCTGCAAGGTAAGTCTTATCTCGTAGTAGTAATTCTGCCTGGGATTGTAATTTCAGTGAAAGTTTATAGATTTCATTTTTTAAAATACTTAATTCTCCCTCAACATTATCACCAAGATCTAAGGTCCGATTTCCATTCTGAATTCGAACTAGATAATCTGCTAATTCTTTTATTTTCTGATAACGATAGATGCTATATAGCATGTTTATGACCATCAGTGTAATCCCAAGGATTAAGAATCCAATCCGAAAACTAAGCCATTCTTGATAGACAAATATACTAAGTAGAACAAAGATCAGTAATTGAACATACACAAAATATCTTAAGTCCTTGTTATGATACATGATTACTTCCTTTCTCTAGTAGATAACCCATCCCCCTTACCGTTTTTATTAGCGTTGGATTGGTCGGATCCTCTTCTAGCTTTTCTCGCAAACGCTTGATGTATACCGTGAGTGTATTATCATTGACAAATTCACCACTAACATCCCAGATTCCTTCTAATAATTGATTCCTTGTTAAAACTTGACCTGCATGCGAAACCAAAGTAAGTAATAATCGATATTCCATGGCTGTTAAGATGATTTCTTCCTTCTCCTTAAATACCTTAGCTTCATTTATGTAAATGCGTATATTTTGTATACAAACGATATTATCTAGCGCTTCTTTCTTCTCATAACGTCGAAGAACGGACTTCATGCGTGAGATTAATTCTCGAATACGAAATGGTTTTGTGATATAATCATCTGCCCCCATATCAAGACCTTTCACAACATTTCCTTCATCATCCACTGCTGTTAAAAATATAACTGCTACATCTCGCACTTTTTTTACTTCCTGACAAATCGTATAACCATTCCCATCCGGTAACGATAAATCAAGAAGTAATAATGAGATCGATGGATCATGGGCTATTTTCATTGCATCAGCTACGGTAGATCTCACGATTACTTCAAAGCCTTCTTGCATAATTGCATATTCTAAACCAGATGCTATTGTAGCATCATCTTCTACAATTAATATTTTCATTCGAACCTCCTAACTGATTTGTTTTATTATAGCACAGTTTATTGACAATTTATCCTTTTTTCTTCCATGCGATTGAGTTTTCCTATTGAAAGAATCACTATGATGATAGACTAACAGTTGCAAACAGTTGCGATTGTGTACTTTTTTAGATCATTTGTAGGAAATGAAATTCTTGTGATTATTGTAATAACAAAAAACAGAATGCTTGCACCTAAATCCAATTGGCAAACATTCTGTCTTACTGTCATAATAGAAAATTGGTGTATTTTACTACTCTTATTTTACTATTAACCCAAGAAATCCATCAAAGAAATCTGGTTCGTAGCTGGTAAATCTCCCATCAAGCCAAGGTCTGCCATCAATTCCACAACGGTACCACTGACCTTACAACGAGTTTTAAAGTCATCTCTAGATAGGAATTTGCCATCCTTCACAGCTTCTACTACCTGATCCGCTGCCTTATCACCAAGTCCATCAATCGTAGAAAGAGACGGCATCAGCTTGCCATCAACGATCTGAAAGTGATGTGCTTTGGCAGTATAGATATCAATTGGTACAAACTCAAAACCACGTGCATACATCTCCTGCACTACTTTCATATCTTTATAGACATCTTCTTCTTTCTTCGTAAGCTTTACAGCAGGATCACTCGAAGCCATACGACGTTTATACTCTGCCATATGATATTCCAGCCGCTCACGTCCAAGACACATAAGCTCATAGTTAAATGCTGATGCACGAATACTAAAGTAAGCAGCATAATAAGCAATCGGGTAATAAACCTTAAAGTATGCAATACGGAATGCCATCATAACATAGGCACAAGCATGCGCCTTCGGGAACATATACTTGATACGCTTACATGACCAGATGTACCAATCCGGAACATCGTTGGCAAGCATTGCTTCCTCCATATCAGGAGTTAGACCTTTTCCTTTACGAACGCTTTCCATAATCTTAAATGCAAGACCATTCTCTACCCCTTTACGAATCAGATAGGTCATAATATCATCTCGAGTACAGATAGCCGTCGAAAGGGTACATTTACCCTCTGCGATCAAGGTCTGGGTATTATTTAGCCATACGTCAGTACCATGAGAAAGACCAGAGATACGAATCATATCCGAAAAGCTCTTTGGTTTTGTATCACGGAGCATCTGCATAACGAAGTCAGTACCAAGCTCTGGAAGTCCAAGGGAACCCAAGTCACAGCCCCCGATATCTTCTGGTTTGATTCCAAGTGCTTCGGTTGATTCAAACAACGAAATTACTTTTTTATCATCCATAGGAATTAACTTAGCATCCACACCAGTGAGGTCCTCTAACATACGAATCATGGTTGGATCGTCGTGTCCCAGAATATCAAGCTTTAACAGGTTGTGGTCGATGGAGTGGTAATCAAAGTGTGTCGTGACAGTCTTAGTTGTCATATCATTTGCTGGATGTTGAACTGGTGTGAACGAATAGATTTCTTCTCCCAATGGTAACACAATAATACCACCAGGATGCTGTCCAGTTGTTCGACGAACACCCACACAGCCACTGACCAAACGATTAATTTCAGGAATTCGTTTGTGTTCTTCATGCTCTTCATAGTATTTCTTTACAAATCCAAATGCTGTTTTATCCGCTAAGGTACCAATCGTCCCAGCACGATAAGTTTGTCCAGCTCCAAAGATAACCTCCGTGTACTCATGTGCCTTACTCTGATATTCCCCAGAGAAGTTAAGATCGATGTCTGGCTCCTTATCCCCATTAAATCCAAGGAAGGTTTCGAACGGAATGTTATGTCCATCCTTTTTCAGAAGTTCCCCACAAACTGGACAATTCTGATCTGGCATATCACAGCCTGAGCTTGCTTCATAGGCTTTGACTATCTCTGAATCAAAATCTGAGTAATTACAATTGGCACAGTAATAATGAGCTGGTAAAGGATTTACCTCGGTAATACCAGACATGGTAGCAGCAAAGGAAGAACCAACCGAACCACGTGATCCAACCAAATATCCGTCTTCATTTGATTTCCACACAAGCTTTTGCGCGATAATATACATCACGGCAAACCCATTCGAGATAATGGATTTTAATTCATGCTCCAGACGATCTTGTACAATCTTTGGTAAATGCTCCCCGTACATTGAATGTGCTTTTTCATAGCAGATGGATCGTAATGTCTGATCGGAATTCTCAATGACAGGTGCGCATTTATCTGGGCGAACTGGTGATATCTTTTCAATCATATCACAAATCTTATTCGTATTCGTAATCACTACTTCTTCTGCTTTTTCCTTACCAAGATACTTAAACTCTTCTAACATCTCTTCGGTAGTTCTAAAAAATAGAGGCGGCTGAGAGTCAGCATCAGAAAAGCCTTTTGCAGACATGATAATTCTTCGATACACTTCATCCTCTGGATTTAAGAAGTGGGAATCACACGTTGCTACGACTGGTTTCCCATATTCCTCTCCAAGCTCACAGATTTGACGATTGATGTTCATCAGATCCTCTTGCGTATTCACGTCGTATCGATCACTCTCTACTAAAAACTGATTGTTTCCAAGTGGTTGAATCTCATAATAATCGTAGAATTTGGCCAATCTTGCTATTTCTGCTGGACTTGCATGCCGTAAATATGCTTGATACAATTCTCCAGCTTCACAAGCCGTACCGACAAGGATCCCTTCTCGATATTTTGTTAGCATCGATTTTGGAATTCTTGGACGACGTGCAAAATAATCTAAGTGTGAAAAGCTTACCATTCGATACAGATTGACACGTCCTATGTCATTTTGGCATAACAGAATGCAGTGATAGGTTGGCATCTTCTTAATCGCTTCTGGAGACATTTTTTCTTCTTCATTGATTTGACGAAGTGTCGTAATATTCTTCTCTGCTAACATGTTCAAAAACTTCAGATAAATTTCTGCTGTACAACCCGCATCATCGACTGCACGATGATGATTCTCAAGTGAGATATCTAATGCTTTTGCAACAGTATCAAGCTTATAGTTATGCAATCCATTCAATAAGGAACGTGCAAGTCCAACAGTATCCACGGAAGTCAACTCAATCTCAATTCCTAACTGCTCTGCTTTCTTTGTAATGAACCCAACGTCAAAGGAGGCATTATGAGCAACAAGATAACAGCCCTTGATGAATTCCAAAAATCGAGGCAAAATGACTTCAATGGTCTCAGAACCCATCACCATATCATCCGTAATCGAAGTTAATTTTGTAATCTCAAATGGAATTGGTACTTCTGGATTGATGAACGTTGAAAAACGATCCACGATTTCTCCGTGCTCAATCTTAACCGCACCGATTTCAATGATTTTATTCGTAACGGAACTAAAGCCAGTCGTCTCAATATCAAAGACAACGCATGGTGTATCAAGCGTCTGTCCTTTCTCATTCTGAACCGTCTCCTTCATGTCATCAACCAGATAGGCTTCCATACCGTAGATTACCTTGAATTTCTTACAGCGCTCCATCTTTTCAGGATCATCGGCATAATCTTTTGGATTTAGCACATGATTGGCTTCTGGGAACGACTGTACCACACCATGATCCGTAATTGCAACGCCAGGATGCCCCCACTCAAAGGCAGTCTTGATCAATGCTTTGATATCAACGACCGCATCCATATCACTCATAACCGTATGAGAATGAAGCTCGACACGCTTTACAGGTGCTTTGTCCTCTCTCTTTGTTAAAAAGCTTGGAATCTTCTTGATACCAACGACCGACGAAATCGTGATTTCTCGATCAAATTTATCATAGATTGCCATACCCTTTAATTTGACGAAATTCCCGGTCTTTAATGCTTTCTTTACGTCATCCATCTGATCTTTTCTCACGAATAGTTTAATTGCTATCGTATCGGAAAAATCAGTGATTGCACAGCTGACTAAGAATTTCTCATTACGTATTTCTCGATCTTCATAATTTTCCACGCGTCCGCGAATGACTACTTCACCAATTTCATCCTGTATCTCTTTGATTGGTATGGTTTCACCATCAAACGGACGACCGTATACGATATCTGGATCTTCTGGTAACTTTCTTTGCGGTGTGAATTTACTCTTTTCTAAGGTTTTCTTTTCTTCTTTTTTCTCTTCCTTCTTTTCTTCCTTTTTCTTAGCAGTTACTACGACCTGTTCTACTTCGTTTGGTTGTGATATCTCACGAGTACCACCCTCTTGTGCTGCTTCTTCTAACTTACGTTTTTCCATTTCTTTGGAGTAACGTCTTGGTTCTTCTCGATCTTCTTCCTCAGCCTCAGTAATTTCACGTTCAAAGAAGTCAAATTTGATCGATAGATCAAATCCATAACGTTCACGAAAAATTGGTTCTAAGAAGTGTCGGATTTCTTCCCCCTTCGTATGATTTAAAAAAGTATCCTCCAAACGAAGAATCATTGCATTCCCTTGAAAAGAAATCTCAGCCTGACGCAAAATATTATAATTCATAATACTTGTTTCCATCAGCTCTTCAAATAAACTTTCCTTATGCATCTCCCAGAGGTTTTCCTCCGTATACTGAGCGGAGAGAGCATATCGTTCCACGATGGCAATTTTATTACCACCAGCTTGAAATAACTGCTTTTGAAGCTGAAATTCCATACTCTTAATATGTTTTCTCGTTAGAAGATGGGTACTTTCAATATACACTAGTGCTTGCCCGGTCGTCTTCGATATCGTAACCTTGATTACCTGTATATCACGATATAGCTCTTTTAGATCCTGTGCTACATCAAGCGTATCAAATACTTCAAAAAACAACATACTCATCTCATCTCCTGTTCCTTGGACTTAAATTTAGTTCGTGATTTTACCTGTGATTTGTTAGGTTTTCTAACAAGAAGAACCATCGATAGCATATTTTATTTTGGCTCGCCCGCTCTCAAGCCGCCACTAAACGGCGACTTGAAGGCCAAAATAAAATATGCTATCGCTATTTCTTCTTGGCTTAGTTTCTTGAAATCACAAGCAAAAAGCAAGATATTGATGTTTAAGTTACGAAATGCCTGTGATTCGTTGAATGTTCAAATAAGTAGGAGAATTGGTATCAGTTGTTTTTTTCTGACTCATTCTCCCTCAAACCGCTACAAGACGGCGGCATGAAAATCAGTGGTTAAAAAATGATATCGTTACTTCTTCTTAATATAAGTTATCAACGCTCATAGGCAAAATGCATATTCTTTTGTATCGTTGCGTATTGCCTGCGAATTGCTGTATTTTTGAATAAGAAGGAGCAACGGTATCATGTGTTTTTTCTGGCTCGTTCTCTCACAAGGTGCCTCTAGACAGCGGCTTGTGAGATGTTATTGTATCTAGGTACGATAACACCACAGGCTATGCCGGTGTTTCTCCAATTAGCATTTGCTTCAGGTAAAAACGCTGATTGGAAGAAACACATGAATTCGATATTTCTACTTAACTAAGATATAGAAAACACAGGCAATTCAATATATTTTTGAGAATTTTAGTTAGTTTATAAAGGTATCTAGTTCTTTCTTTAATTCTTCTAGCAATAGGTCTTCCTTTACAGTTCGGATGATTTCACCTTTTTTGATGATTAGACCTACGCCTTTTCCACCTGCGACTCCTAAGTCGGCTTCTTTGGCTTCTCCTGGGCCGTTCACAGCACAACCCATAACTGCTACTTTAATATCTAAGTCATAATCGGCTACGAGTTCTTCGACTTGTTTTGCTAGGCCAATAAGGTCAATTTGTGTACGTCCACAGGTTGGACAGGATACTACTTCAATGCCACCTTTTCTGAGACCTAAAGTCTTTAGAATTAACTTTGCTGAGCGTATTTCTTCGACTGGTCGATCGGTGAGGGAAACTCGAATGGTGTCACCAATGCCTTGATTTAGTATAATTCCAAGACCGATGGAAGACTTGATGTTACCAGCAATCACGGAACCTGATTCTGTAATACCAACATGAAGTGGATAATTCGTCTTTTGTGCAATTAGCTCATGTGCTTTGATGCACATTAAAACATCAGAGGATTTGATACTGATGACAAGATTGTCATATCCGAAATTCTCGATGATACGAACCTTGTCCAAGGCACTTTCTACAATTCCCTCTGCAGTTACACGGTTTCCGTATTTAGCAATTAGTGGTTTTTCTAAGGAGCCTGAATTTACACCAACACGAATTGGGATATTTCTTTCCTTAGCTACCTCTACCACTGCTTTTACACGGTCTAAATCACCAATATTGCCTGGGTTGATACGAATTTTATCTGCTCCACTTTCCATCGCTGCAATTGCTAAACGATAGTCAAAATGAATATCCGCTACTAATGGTATGTGGATTCTTTTCTTAATCTCACGAAGAGCTGCTGCTGCTTCCATGTTTGGAACTGCACAACGTATAATATCACAGCCTGCTTCTTCTAATTCTAATATTTGAGCAACCGTAGCATTGACGTCTTCAGTCTTTGTATTTGTCATCGATTGGATTAGGATTGGATTTCCTCCACCGATTACTTTATTTCCAATGGTAATTACCTTCGTTTTATCACGATACATAACAAACTTCCTTTCTATTTCTGTTTGCACCCTTCTTATTATAGCCTAAATGATATTAATTTTCTATAGAAACCAAAAGAAACATAAAAGAATTCTACCTCCAATAATGGAGCATGATTGGTACCTATCCTAGCGCAAGACTTGACATAGAACCATAATTAGTAAGGGCAGTCACATCTTTCAGATTCATGCCTCACAAGGAGTCCAAAATCTAAAGAACGTGACCGCCCTTACAATTACAAATGACATGATTACAGTTGCGTAATACGAATGTTAATCCATCATTTCTATCAGATACCTATGGCTGATAACAGCCATAGCATTGATCTTTCTCTTTTAAAAGAATATATTCTTAATGTCATTAAAGAACACAAATACCATCAATAACATCAAAAGAATAAATCCAATGCCATGAACGTACCCTTCTTTTTCTCTACTAATAGGCTTTCCTCTCACTGCCTCGATAAAGAGGAAGAATAGACGCCCACCGTCTAGGGCTGGTATTGGAAGTAAATTCATAACTCCTAGGTTGGCACTTAATAAAATAGCCCACTGCAAAAGGTTTAGAATAACATATTTAGTTCCAATCTCATCCTTTGCTTCCATGACAGAACCTAATTCATCAACGATACGGACTGGACCACCAAGATCATCCATTCCAACATCACCAGAAAAGATGGAGCCAAGACCACGAACCGTCATCTCGATCCAATAACGAACTGTACTGAAGCTATATTTGATGGTTCCCCAAACTCCAGCATCTTCATAATAATGATTGTAGCCAAAGCCGATGGAATACATTTCTGTTTCCCTAGGTACTAACGATGCTGACTTAATTTTACCATTATGTTCGTATTCAAGAGCAATCGCTGTTGCTTCTTGTATTGGATGTTCATCCAAATAGTCTGCAAGTGTATAATCCTTTGTGATGTCGGTCCCATTTACTTTTGTTATTGTATCTCCAGCCTCAACTCCTGCATCATACATAGCAGAGCCTTTGGTTACTTGAGATACTTGTGACGTTGTTGGATCATAATAGAATCCAAGCATATATTTTTTCATATACTCTGGAGTTATCTTAGTCGTAAAGGTTTTTCCATCTCTTTTGTACTCCACTTCAAATGGTTCCTTAGAAACACCAATAAAATCTGTATAAATATCAATATCTCTAGCGAATACTACATTTTTCCCATCAATCTCAGTAATGATATCCCCAACTTTAAGTCCAGCCTGTTCTGCCAAGCTTCCTGCTGGTACATTGGTTACTTCTGCTGGATCATAGCCAACATTCCCAATTAAAATGAGAGAGAAAATAAATGCAAGAACAAAGTTAAAGAATGGTCCAGCAAAAATAGTTGATATTCTAGCCCAAACATTTTTATTATTGAAGTTATTTTCATCCTTATTCTCTGGATCGTCTTCACCCATCATACAAGAACCACCAATTGGTAATAGCTTTAAGGAATATCTAGTTCCTCCTTTGACAAAGCTAAATAATCTAGGTCCCATACCAATCGAAAACTCTATGACTGTAATCCCATTCTTCTTTGCCAGTAAAAAATGACCAAGTTCATGGATTGCAACAAGCACACTAAAGATTATTAATGCGATTACAATACTCATAAATTGCTAATTCCTTTCTAATTCATTCAAACATGCTTCGCACATTCTTGCTCTATTATATCATATGTTTCTCGTTCTATATTAAGAATTTGAGAAATTGTTGGAGTCTGGATCATATGATGAGCATCGATTGCCTTTCGTATCAAATTAGTGATCTGAAGATACGAAATCTCGCGATTTAAAAACTTCGCAACTGCACGTTCGTTCGCTGCGTTATATACGGTTGGATAGCTATGGCCTTTCTTCATAACTTCATATGCCATGGCTAGTCCAGGAAAATTATCGAAATCTGGTTTCTCAAACGTCATTGACCCAAGTTCAAAAAAGTTCACTCTTTGTCCCTTTAAAGGTCTTCTTGCCTCAGGATAATAGATTGCATATTGAATAGGTAGCTTCATATCTGGTGTACCCATCTGCGCAATAATACCTCCATCGAGATATTCTACCGCAGAGTGAAGGATACTTTGAGGATGTACAACAACTTCAATCTGCTCCACTGGTACATCAAATAACCAATGAGCTTCGATTACTTCTAAGCCTTTGTTCACCATAGTAGCAGAATCGATGGTAATCTTTCTCCCCATGGACCAGTTTGGATGCTTTAGAGCATCTTCTACTTGAATATGAGCTAATTCTTCTCGTTTTCTTCCTCGGAAAGGCCCACCAGAGGCAGTCAATATAATTTTTCCGATTTCAGATCCATGATTTCCTTGCAATGCTTGGAAAATAGCTGAATGCTCGGAATCCACTGGTAACAGTGCTACCTGATATTCCTTTACCAATGGCATAATAATATGTCCAGCAGTAACTAAGGTTTCTTTATTAGCAAATGCAATGTCTTTTCTTGCCTTAATTGCTTCGATCACTGGTAAGATACCAATCATTCCAACGACTGCACTTACAACCATCGAAGCAGATGGTATTGTAGCACATTCCATCAAGCCATCCATACCTGCTACAACCCTAATGCTCGTATCTGCAAGCTTTATTGACAATTCTGACGCTTTTACTTCATCATAAACACAAACCAATTCTGGTTGAAATTCTCTAGCCTGCGCTTCAAGTAAGGTGATATTCTGTAATGCGGCCAATGCGGCAACCTTAAGGTCTGAGTTCTCTTTAACAACTTCAAGCGTCTGAGTTCCGATGGACCCAGTAGAACCCAATATCGATATTGTCTTCATATTTCCTCCATTGATTAAACAAATAATGACTAATAAAATTGATTACTACATTTATCAATATTGATATCTAAATAATCCAAATTGATAGTTAATAAATGAATACTTATGAATCTTTTATAAAACTGGTATTAATAAGACATAACTTATAAAACTAATGCTAAGTAATAAACAATAGGTGCAGTAAAGATAATACTATCAAAACGATCTAAGACACCACCGTGACCAGGGATTAATGTCCCATAGTCTTTGACTTCGTGATTTCTCTTAATAGCAGAGGCTGCGAGATCTCCGATGACTGATATCACCGCAGAGCATCCACCAATGATAGCAAAGCTTAATTGTGGATTGGAGAATCCTACAATATACTGTTTGACACAAGTAGCATATAAAAATCCGAGTAAGGCTGCTCCTAAGATTCCTCCAATCAATCCTTCGATGGATTTCTTTGGACTAAGAACAGGTGCCATCTTATGCTTTCCAATTTTACGCCCGACAAGGTAAGCACAGGTATCAGATCCCCAAGAACCTATGAATGCAAGCCAAACAAGAAAGGCTCCACCCTCCATCATTCGAATCTGATAGATAAATGCTAACATCACTGCAACATAGAAGATTCCAAAAAAAGTTAAGGTTGCATGCTCGGAAGTAAACTTAGGAAATGTTAGCACATAAATAGCCATAATAATTAATAAGAATCCGATAAAATATGGGAAAATATAAGTTTCCAGCTTAAAATACACTAAGGCATAATACCCAATACAAGCAAGATAACCAGTAATTGCGAGTGCACTCTTATGAATCTTTAAAACTCGATATAACTCCATCAATCCAATCAATGAAATTCCAAGAAGTAAGCCAAATAAAAGTTCTCTACCGATAACCATCGCTATGATTGTAACGGCCATTAGAATGACGGAACTTCGAAATCGTATCCAAAACGATATATCCTTCATTAAACTCCTCCAAACCTGCGCTCTCTGCCATTGTAGTAATCAATGGCTTTTTGCAGTTCTTTTTTATCAAAATCCGGCCACAAGGTCTCCGTAAAGTAGAATTCAGTATACGCTAATTGCCATGGTAAGAAATTGGATAATCGTATTTCTCCTGACGTACGTATTAACAAATCTGGATCTGGAATTGATGCTGTATCAAGGCTATCAGCAATCAATGCCTCCGTAATCTCTTCTGGTTTTAAACTTCCTTTCCTTACTTGCTCTGCTAACTTAACAACAGCGCGTCGTATCTCATCGCGCCCACCATAGTTAAGCGCAACTTGAAAGTTCAACCCAGTATTACTTTTGGAGGTTTCTTCTAACTCCTTGATACTTCTTTGTAGTTCAGGCTCTAGTCTTGTAATGTCACCAAGCACACGAACTCTCATATTATGTTTCTTACTATTCTTAATGCAGTCCTTCATAAAATCATGGAGTAGTTGCATTAATTTATCTACTTCTTCTTTTGGACGTGACCAATTCTCGGTTGAAAATGCATACACGGTCATGTACTTCACACCCATTGCATACGCTTCTTTACCTATCTTTTCTACTACTTGACTCCCTTTTGAATGACCGTAATTACGAGGCATGAGCTTCTTCTTTGCCCAACGCCCATTCCCATCCATAATAATTGCGATATGTTGTGGGATCTTATATTCCTTATCTTCCATAGAGATTACCTTTCTAACGCTAATGAGGGTGTTGCGAAACTCAGACGAAATAACGTTGAATCTTCAACACCCTCTATTAGTTATTATACAGTTAAGATTTCCTTTGATTTGTCGTCCATTGCTTTATCAACTTCAGCTACAAATTTATCAGTAATTTTCTGAATCTCATCTTCGATAGATTTTTGTTCATCCTCTGAGATTTCATTTCCTTTTGCAGCTTTTTTGATTGCATCATTCGCATCACGGCGAACATTACGAATTGCAACTTTAGCATTCTCAGCTTTTTTCTTAACATCTTTTACTAATTCTTTACGTCTTTCCTCAGTTAACTCTGGGAATACAAGACGGATTACCTTTCCATCATTGCTTGGTGTAAGACCTAAATCGGAAGTTAAGATTGCTTTCTCAATATCTTTGATTAATTTTGATTCCCAAGGCTGAATCTGAATGATTCTTGCTTCTGGTACACTAATATTGGCTACTGCCTGAAGATTACTTGGTTGTCCATAATAATCCACTTTAATTTTATCAAGAAGGTGTGGATTAGCTCGTCCAGCACGGATTCCTGTATATTCTTCTTTTAATGCCTCTAAAGACTTCTGCATTTTTGCCTCAAAAGGTTTTACTCTTTCATTCATTACTATACCTCCAAAATTCATTACGGTGTGACGATGGTACCTGTACAAGTACCCTTCACATTATTAACAATGCTGTTATCCTCATTTAATGAGAATACCAGACATGGTTTGCGATTCTCCATGCACATAACAGTTGCTGTTAAATCCATGATTGCCAGTTTTTTATCAAGTAATACCTGATAAGAAACATTGTCATATTTTTTCGCATCCGGATTCTCCTTTGGATCACTGTCATAAACCCCGTCGATTGCACGAGCCATCAAAATGACATCTGTTTCCAATTCAATCGCACGAAGTGCAGTTGCTGTATCTGTTGAAAAATAAGGATGACCTGTCCCCCCTGCAAGGAAGATAACTTTTCCCTGCTTCATAGCTTCACATGCCTTATCTTTTGAAAAAAGTTCTGACATGCTTCCACATGCAAATGGTGTAAAGATAGCAGTTTCCATACCAACGAAACGGAAAATTTCAGATACGTAGATACAATTCATTACCGTAGCCAACATACCAATCTGGTCTGCCTTCGTACGATCAATTGTTTCTGAGGTTCTTCCTCTCCAGAAATTACCGCCTCCGATTACGATTGCTACTTCGATGCCATCATCCACTAATGATTTCACCTGTTTACCAACTTCAATACAGGTAGCTTCATCAAAACCGGTCTTTTTATCTCCGGCCAATGCTTCACCACTAAGTTTTAATAATACCCTACTATAGGTTTTCATTTTGCACTACCTCTCATCCTTTTAGTCCAAAAGATTGTATCACAAATTCAGAAATATTTCTACTCAAAAATATCATTAATGTTAACATCCGAGTAACTTAAGGAACAGAAACCTTCTAAAACAGCGCCATTATTCATCTGAACAGATTTTGCCTTCACATTTCCTTTGATAATTGCGGTAGAATCAATTACAACTGGTCCACTGATATCAACCTCTCCCTTGACTGCACCTGCTATTACTCCAGAGGTAGCTGTAATATCCCCAATCACAACAGTACCCTGTCCAATCTTTACACTTCCTTCGCTACTAATGCAACCTTCTAGACGTTCTGTATTCACATAGACTTCGCTTGCCATAGAATTACCAGTTACTTTTCCACTAATTGTTAATTTACCAAGACATTCGATGTCACCATTGATTGTCCCCATCACATCCAACGAGCAATCAGAGATAATGCTACCATGAATGGTGGTTCCCTTCGTTATCACTGTGACAGCTTCTTTATCCTCTTTTGCAAGTTCAGCATTTGGAGTATGCTTCACAGGTTCTTCTTTTACCTGCACTTGGGACTCCACTTTTTCTTCTTTTAATAATGTATCCAGAATTTCAGAATTTACTGCATTCTCATCATAGTCTACCATAGTACCCTCCACATATTCTTCCTGATTACTTGCTTCTAGTTCACTTTTGTTCGCATTCTTGTCATCGGAGTGGTCTGTCATAGACTCTGAATGATTACTATCATCGGTCAGGATCAATTCTGCCGCCGCAAGAATATCTTTGTACATGTCTTCATCCAAATAATCTTCTGAGATTTGAGTATCATTCGTTGTACTCTGATCTACATTATTATCTGCTGCATCTAATTTTGTGTCTTTTGTGAATTCCTCATCGGTCTTACTTTCACCCTTGAGATCTTTAAATAATCCCATGAAGCTACCTCCTATACCTTCGTCTTCTGCTAAACTCACTATATGTAATATTTGTCTTTCATTCATCATAAAATAATTGCATAGATTTGTAAAGTGTTATTTCTTATAAAACATTCGTTTCTACCGTTGAAATGACGTAATATACTTATATAATTAGTATAGAGTTCGTGATTTTATTATATAGTTGAGTACCGATTTCTTACGCCTATAAAATGGCTGATTATCGATTTCTTGTGCTTATAACATGGTTGATTATCATAGTTCTTAACTTATAGCATTGTTAAGTATCATAGTTCATAGCATGGTTCAGCTTATAACATGGCTAAGTATCGGGTTCCTTAGTTTATAACATTGTTGATTATTATTGTTCAGCTTATAACACTATTGCTCCTAGGCATCTACCATAATTTTATCGCTTTCCTTAACTTCAAACAAAAAAGATGGATTATAAGAAGTACATCCTTTCTATTAGATACTTGATCTAATATTGGGAGTCACTTCATATAATCCATCCTAACTTCAAAATTATATTTCTTTCTTTGTTTGGAAGTTGTCAAACAAGATGTTTATCAGCTACATACTCAAAATAATGACATCACCGAATTTACTGATTAATTACAATCGAGACATCGTCAATATAATATTCCGTTAACCCTTCAAACCCCGAATCTGAGCCGATCATAAGATAAATGCTTCCTTCACTATTGGTTTTTGCTGTAACCGTGGTAGAAAAACTTTTGAACATAAAACCTTCGATCCAGTTTTCCTCTGGTTTCTCCACATTACCAATTTGGAGTAAATCTTTACCACCACTTGCCTGAGAACCCGTGTCTAGGTTCGTAAAACGGTAGACACCAACTTCATCTTTTTCCATCTCAGGCTTTTCTGTAACCATACCAGCTTTTATATACACAGCAGTACCAGGAGAGCCACCAATTCCAAAGCCACCAGCATCCACATTCGTTGCTAACTGAAAGCTAATATCAAAGGTATAGCTCTGGTCTTTTTCAAGTCCAGTGATCTCCTTCACATATCCCATAAACATATCATCACTACGGTTAATAGATTTTATATAAAGCCCTTTACTAGATAACCCTGTCACAGGTATGCTTGTATAATCAGACTTCATTTCATAGGATTCATAGTTATTTCCATCATCGTGATAATCTGAAAATACAGCTTCGAAACCTTCCTCATCTTTTTCAAAATCATAGTTATAGGTTATTGGCAAAGTAACCGTTGGTGTTTCATTTTTTTTATCCTCTGCTTTCGCACATCCAGATAAAAAGGCTGTTGTGATAACCATCGCCATTATTAATTTTCTCTTTTTCATATCTATGCTCCTTTCAGTGATCTACAAATATCACCTATTAAATCCTTTGTTTTCAAAAGTTGCTTTTTGAGCCCTCCTTTCTTTCGTATACTATTTAGACGACAAAAAGAGGATAAAGTTCCAACTTTATCCTCTTTTATAATAGCTACTCCCATTTCTTTCTAAGAAACCAAACAGAACGAGGTCTTTTCGAAGAGTACAAAAATCATCAAAAAAATCTGCTAAGATAATATTTACCTCACGTTCGGTATACTCTTTTTCTAGTTCAAAACTTTTTGCAAGTTCCTCTAACACAATTCGTTCTTTTTTTTGTTGCACCGGTATTGATTTTAGTTTACCGTATTCAAAAAAGCTCTCCAATACTTTTGTTCGGTATTCCTCTTCTCTTTTTAGTAATAAATCCTTTTCTTTGGATTCTTTTTTGATGATATCAATGATTCGTGCTGTTAAAATATCCTCCTGAATCGAATACATCATATAGTACTGTTCTTTTTGTGCCTTGACAATCCCTGCATCCATCATCTTCTTTAAGTGAAAGGATACCGTAGGCGCTGCGAGATTGAGTCGACTAGCAAGACGCTCAACATACATCGGTTCTTCACACAATGATTTTAGAATCATCAACCTTGATTTATCTGCAAGACATTTAAACAACTTAATTGCATCTTCTTCTAGCATACTAATTTTTACCCTCCATAAATATCTGTAAAAATAGCTCTTGTAATTCTTCTACTACCCCAAGTTTAATTTCTTCAATCACAGCAGTTGCAACATCCTCATGTTCTCGTGCTAATCTCAAACGAGTTCTCCAGCTTTCGGGTATGGTTTCAAAACGCCTCTGATACAGTGTCAGAAACTCCTCGTCACTTTTTGCTTGTTTTTTTGTTGCATGATATAACGTCTCAAAAACTTCATAAATATTGAGCTTAGCTTTCTCTAAATTAGCTTCATCCTGACGTAATTCCTTACTTAAGTTACTAATAAGATTTGCACATTCCTGTTTCCTTTCTTTTATTCTAGTAAGGTATTGCTGTTCCATCTTATTCTCCTTGTTATGTATATTTAGTGTGAGGTCATCACAACATTGACGCGAGTATGAAATATCATTCTTGCCGTACTAATATAAAGTAACACGGTAGTTTAGATATTCCCCTTTTCATATTATAACTACTTCTAATGATTGTCAATTTATTTTTATATGTATCTATTCAAATTATGATAAGAAAAGGACAATTTATGATTAACGAGTTTGATTTTCGGGTTGATACTATTCGCATAACATACAAATAGAGTGCAAATTTGCAACCTACATATTTCTAAGATAACCGTAAAATTGCAACCTACATATTTCTAAGATAACAAAAATTGCAACCTACAATCTTATTAGATTTCAAACTTATACCGAAAGTTACTAATGTTACACGTAGAATAATAAATATCCCATTCAAAAGCATATGATGTTACGTAGTAAAAACTTTTGGGGGTGAGGTATAAAATGGAATGTCCTTATTGTAAAAAAACAACATAAATTTGGGATTTATTCGAGGTGGTTATCGTACAGGCTTTTTCTCCGATGAAGACAAAGGAAAACTAGTTAAGAATTACATACCTATAAAAGCATACTTATGCAATGATTGTGGTATGGTTTTTTTAAAAAAGGAAAATAAATAGAAACTTTTTTGTAGGTGTATAGCATAATGCAAAACTGGTATATTCAGTTTATAATAATGATAAGTATATGATATATATTCACTATAGTAAAAATAGCTACAAAAAAACTCGTGTTTTTTGTAGCTATTTTAGGTAAAATTCAAAATGTTTTTACAATCAACACGAAAATCAATCACGTTAATTTATGATTACTCACTTTCTTATTGTGATTACCAATCATTTATTCCTATCTAAAAAATGATTTCATGCATCAAGATATTCTCTATATCATTATTTATTATTTAAATTCACGTTCAAACATACACCCTTTATCAACCAATTCTTTGACATCATGAATACCGAGTTGAGATAAGGTTTCTAGAATCACCTGAGAATTTACTGGTATCTTAATAGCAGATGCATAGGCTACTTCATCTGCTGCTTTTCTTCCTTGATCTTTATCAATATTCGCTTTCGGTCCACCAACACAGCCACCCTCACATGCCATACCTTCAATGAAGCTAGCTTTTACCTCACCGCTTTCTAGTTTTTCCAAAATCGCACGACATTCCTTCACACCATCCACCTGCACTGCTTGAAACAAATCACGCTTCTTTGGGAGAATCTGATCGACGATATCAGATACCGCCTGTGATACCCCGCCGCTTCTTGCATAAAGTCTTCCTCCAGTGGTGGCATAATCAATGGAAGGTATTCCTTGGAGTTCTTCTGGATGGATATCAAGAATGTCAAATAATTCTCGTACTTCTTGAAATGTTAAAACAAAATCAACAGCACCAGCCAAGTCCGCATCCTTTGCCTCGGCTTTTTTTGCGACACATGGTCCTATAAATACTACCTTAGCATGTGGTGTAAGCTTTTTCGTAATGCGTCCCAATGCAACCATAGGAGAAACCGATGGTGAAAAATCAGGAATTAGCTTATGATATACTTTTTTAAGTAAGGTAACCCAAACTGGACAACAACAAGAAGAAATCATAAAATCCCCTTCCTTCTTAACGTGTGTATTGAATTCCAAGGCTTCTTTAAGACTTAAAATATCAGCTGCCATTGCGACTTCAAGCATATCGGTAAATCCTACTTTAACAAAGGCTTCTCTTAATTGATCCAAGGTCACATCCTTGCCAAACTGACCAGCAATGGCTGGAGCCACTATTGCAACGACAGGTCTATGCTTTAAGAGTCCTACCAACGGGAAAAATTGAGGTGTATCAAGGAAATTATGATGTTCGCAGACATCAATACAACGCCCACAATAGATGCAGCTCTTCTCATCAATCCATTTGTCATTGCTAATTGGCTCTTTTAAAATTGCATTAAGAGGACAAACTGACTGGCACTTTGTCTTACCATCAACCTCTTCACAATCTGAAGAACATGCTTGAATCTTATTAATAATTTTTTTTCGAACTTGACTTTGTATAATTGAGTGAACAATCTCTTGCATAAACTTGAAATCATCCTCTTGAGTTGGTGTATCGACACCACATAAAACCGATAATACTTCACGAGCATGTTCCTTCGAATCCATTTCATCCACAATCTTTTGAAAGGTTTCCTCAAAATGATTCTCATAATAAGCTTCCACAAGTCTACGATACAATTTTTTATAATCTTCTTGCATGAACGACCTCCGATCAACATAATAATCATAGTTTTTACCAATTTCAAAAGATTATACGAAATTTTATTAGCGCACTAATAGGAAGTTGAAGACGTTAAACTGCCTATTTTTATAGTGTTTTGTCTTTTGGGTATCATTGTTTTTTTGATTGGATAATGGGGATTATTTGATGAAAAGACAAAATAAGTTGTGACTTTAGGAGGATTTAGAGGTTCTTAGTATCTCATTCAACACCCCAGCAATTCCAGAAAGGACGTCTGGAAAGGCTGATCTGAGGAATGGAGGCCGAATACAAGCCTTTTGCAGACACTAAGTGCTCCTACCTTCACCATGAAACGTACGATGTTTGCATCTTTAAAATCAATTTCATATCAATTAGTGTTGTTGATCTTCTACAAATGAAAGACTGTTCCTAGTTATAAAAATACTTTATCTAGATGAGTAACCTTATTCTTACGTTTTAATTATTCTAAGTTTATCGTTAATTGTGTATATATTTTCATTCAATTAATCTGGCCATTCACTTCTTCTCACCGACTAAATTCAACTTTTCATTCCGTTATGCATCTTTTCACTCGATTAGTCGGGCACCTTTCACTTCCTCCCACCGACTAAAT
>JAEZKD010000058.1 GCA_023415655.1 Bacillota bacterium
TTTCCTCTCAAGTTACCTCTTTGTATTTTCAATTAACTCATAAGTTTCTTCCATATTCAGCCCTTGCTCTTTGGCAATACGAGTGATGTCCTCATACTCGTATTTGGAACGTAAAACACCGTAGCCAGTAGAATCTTTGCGGTGTACCAATCCGTAAGGGGTTTCTAATGTTGCAATCTTTCGGTCAAGAACATAACGCTGTACCTTCATTTCACGTACACCGATCGTAGTGGTATATCGAAATAGTAATTCTATCATCTTCTGTTTGTTCTTTTCAGAACATATAACTCCAATCAGTGTAGCTGGACGTGATTTTTTCATCCCGATTGGAACCGTATAAACATCGAGCGCACCACCATCAAACAAGCGCTCCATGGCAAATCCGATGGCTTCTGCTGTCATGTCATCTACATTACAGGATAATTCATACACGCTATCCACCTTGTCCTCGCTTTCACCAAGCAATGCACGTACACAGTTTGCTGCCTCGAAGTCCTTTTTTCCCATTCCATATCCAATTGCTTGAGTTTTCATCACTGGTAAACTCCCGAATCGTGTTGCAAAATGCTTGAGAAGCGCTGCACCAGTTGGCGTACATAGTTCCCCTTTAATGCTTCCGCCATAGATTGGAACATCCTTGAGGATGTAGGCTGTTGCAGGTGCAGGAACTGGTAATATTCCGTGTGCACAGCGAACTTGACCACTGCCAACATGAATCGGAGATACCACTACTTCATCCGGATGTAGGCGCCACATAAGCAGACAGACCGCCGTGATATCAGCAATCGCATCCATTGTTCCAACTTCATGAAAGTGAATCTGAGTCACTGGAACACCATGCACATGACTTTCAGCCTCTGCGATGAGCGCATATACTGCCATAACGTCATCTTGTACCTTTGTAGGAAGAGAAAGATGCCCACGAACAATATGTTCAATATCATGCAAGCTACTATGATCATGACTGTGTCCATCTTTATGGTCATGCCCATGCTCTTTGTGAAGAAGCTGCTCACAGTCGTTGTGATAATGATTTTTATCTTGAAGTTCTTGATGGTTGTGGTCTTGATGTTCATGATGGTTAAGGTCTTGATGATGGTTGTACTCGTGATGATGTAACGGTGCATGCTCATCCAGACTTTCCTCCTCTTCACCATGGACCTTTACAGAAATATGAGTTCCTGTAATACCACACTTCACGGAAGGTTCCTTAACCATACATACACCCGGAATACCAAGATTATTAATTTCTTGTATAAACTTATCAGGTTCTGGCAGAAGCTCAAGCAACGCTGCTGTCAGCATATCGCCTGCTGCCCCCATTCCACAATCCAAATATAAAGTTCGCATTCTTACACCTCCTTCTTCACATTCATGTGATTGATCATATTGGCGAGATATCCTGCGCCAAACCCGTTATCGATATTTACGACTGACACACCGCTGGCACATGAGTTGAGCATACATAAAAGCGCTGATAAACCGTGAAAGGAGGCACCGTAACCGACGCTCGTTGGAACCGCGATGACAGGACAATCTGCAAGTCCACCGATTACACTGGCAAGAGCACCTTCCATTCCTGCAATCGCAATAATCACGCTAGCGCTCATAATGTCATCCAAATGAGCCAGTATTCGATGCAACCCTGAAACACCTACATCGTACAACCGTACTACCTCATTACCGAGTACTGCTGCCGTCAACGCAGCTTCCTCTGCAACAGGAATATCACTCGTTCCACCAGTTGCTACAACAATCTTTCCAATTCCATCAGGAACAGGCATCTGTCCAATGATTCCGCATCTTGCAGCCTTATAATAATTCAAAGGATGTACCTTACCGACAAGTTCCGCTGCTTGCTCAGAAAGGAGAGTAATAAGAATGGTATTCTGTCCGTTCTTTTTCATCGTGTCAACTATACCGATCATCTGCTCGGGTGTTTTCCCTGCTCCATAGATTACTTCTGCCGTGCCTTGTCGCAATTTGCGATGTAGATCAACCTTTGCATAATCGATATCTTCAAATGGCTTTGTTTTCAGTTTCAAAAGAGCATCCTCGATCGAAACTGTACCTGCGCTAACGCCCTCTAGCAAATTTCTAATGTCATTGTTCATTCTCTCACCTCCAGGTCTAGTGAAACCGTTTTGTAATATTCCTTCAGCTTTGTAAGTATTTCTTTTCGATGTTCCATTAGAAGCCCTAACTGAGCCTCCAATATTTGCAATTTTGCATGACCGTTCTGAGAGCGAACACGGAAATCGGTAAAACCAAGAGAAAACATATAGTTCTCTGCACTCTCAGTTGCCTGTAGTTTTTGTAAAGTGATCTCCTCACCTGTTTGGATTCTTGTTGCAAGGCAGGCATATGCTGGCTTGTCCCAGGTGAATAGTCCAGCCTCCCTTGAAAGCTGTCGGATCTGAGCCTTTGTCAACCCACATTCACGTAAAGGGGACCGAACAGACAATTCCTCCAATGCACGCATACCAGGACGATCGAAAGCATCATCAGAAGCATTGGTTCCATCCAGCAGTACTGTAAAACCATCTTCGAAAGCCGCATCTAGGATTGCTCTAAAAATAGCTCTTTTGCAATGATAGCAACGATTGGCTGGATTTTCACATACATAAGGAGCAGATAAAACATTCAAATTAAGCACACGCATATCCACACCAATCTCTGTTGCCAATCGCACAGCATCTTCATACTCAAACTCAGGTTGAAACTCGGACTTTACATAATAAGCCCAAACCTTAGCACCAAAGGATTTTGCAGCATAGAGAAGATAAGTGGAATCCACCCCACCAGAAAAAGCAATCGCAACCTTTTTATTCAATGTAAAAAATTCTTGTAAATTCATATCATTACCTCGTTTCATAAGAATAAAGAGTTTCATTTGGGAAACTAAATAAAGCACACAGATCCTCTTCAGAGAATTTGTGTGCTTTCTAAGCATACTATTTACGTGATCTTGCATTTGTCAAATCAAGCCTTAACGCTTCTGCGTTAGTAACGATGACTTCTTGCCATCGAAATGATATGTAAGATTTGAGTGTAGCTTTAACCATTACTTAAGTTTTTGCAATTCTAAGATTACATCCTGAATCAGTTTACCAACATTCAAATCACTGACACCAACAACAAAATTATTGCAGCTATTGATTGGGATCAAAATGCGTTTTGCACCACTCTGTGAAATTGCTTTCGCCATGGCTGGAGTAATCTCACCGAGCAAAGCATCCGCAATCACAATTCCAATCGGTCCGACAATTGCATCCGCATTTCTACTATTCACAACAATAGCATTTTCTCCTGTTGCTGCATTGTCAGCTCCTGCTTTTAACATCGCAGAGGTTGCTATAGAGTTCGTTCCTACCGCTGTAATAACCGCTTTGGGTAAGTTCTTCTTAATAGAAGCAACCAGCTGTTTTCCAATGCCACCACCCTGTGCATCTACTACAAGTATATTCATAAAGCTTCTTCTCCTTCTGAGTTATATTTGTAAATAACAACCCATATCTATTGTAAGTCAAGAAGTGTGATTTGGCAATTGTTGTTATAACAGACCAATCTATAATTATAAAAGATTACATACTACCAAAGATCCAATACCAGAGATGAAAATCAGGATAATATCGTGTAAATGATATCTCTTATGTAAAAACCTTAAAAGTGCAAAGATTGCTACACAGATGAAAACTGCTACTAAAATAGTCCCTTGCTGCTCAACCACAATATTAAAATTTTCATGTAGCATCGATAATATTGTTGTTAATAATAATCCTGAGATAATTGGTAATATCCATGTCTTTAAGGTTTGGAAAAGCTCAAGACTTTCAAACTTACGATAAATATATAAAATAAAGAAGAATACTCCACAGGAAGCTACCAAACTAATGGTATAGCCAACAACGGCCATAACATAACCTAAAACTACGCTTTGGGTTGTCTGAAAAGCAATACAATATCCAATGGCTGCTAGCACCTTGCTTAGAATAGGTCCAGGTAACGCATTCGCAATGGGAAGTACTTGTCCATAAAAAACATCGGAAGGTATCGTTTCATTGGATACAAAGAGGGATTGTGCAATCGTAATGTAAGCTTCTCCACCTCCAAATGAGATCACGGTAGAAATAAGCCCATCCTTTAGATAACTGCCTACTCCACTTAAAAGGTACGCAGCTGGCAATAACATCAGTACTAAAAATACAATCCATGTAGCTTCTTCAAAGATCAGCCCCTTTAACGATAGCTTTTGTTTGTTGTGAATCTTTACTTCTTGCTTGAAATCTGCCATAGAAGTACGGCTGTTGTCCTTATTCTTACTTACACTTTTAATTGTACTATAGCCAGCAAGAACTAGCATACCTAGTTTTATTGCAGTAAAAAACGTTTCATTGGCAATCAGATTTGCTTTTCCTGCACAAAGAACAAACAAAAGACTGATGATTCCAGCTATACTTCCCTTAATCAGAGTAAGCTTGCCTCCAGTGAAAAAAATAATAAAAAATGCGAGTAATAGCAGATGAATTGTACTAATATCAAAGATTGGAGTATGATTCAGACCAAAAATATTATTGATTTCTTTTCCTGCGGTCAGAAGGAATGATATTAACATAATACTGATACCACCACCCAAAATCTTCGTCTGCTTGCAATTATTTAGCACCTTAGTAATATAGTTAACCAAGAGTAAGATAATAAATACGGAAATACCTACAGATGCGAATTTGATTTGCGTTACTACACTTTCACCTAGCTGAGACAGAATAGATATAAAGAATACTGTAATGGCTACTCCGGGAAGAGAAACCATAATGGCTGCACCTAACATACCAGGTAATCCACAAATCTTCTTACCAGCCGCTGCTGCTAATTTCACTGGTAATGTACCTGGTGTGATATTCGATACAATCACATAATTATTATAGTCCTCTTCCGTAAGGAGCTTTTTCTTCCCAACGATCTCTTCTTCAATAATTGGAATTAAAGCACTTCCACCACCGAATCCGATAAATCCAATTTTAAGAAATGAAAGCAGTAATGAAAGAAATTTATTCATATGTTTAAGACCTTTCTAAAGTGAAATCACAGAATCAGCCACAGCATCCACATCCATGATTCACATGTCCATGTTCATCCATAATATCCTCTTCCTTGTTTTTCATACAAAGATGAACTGCAGCCTTTTTAAATGTCATTGGAAGTGCTAGAATATTAGGATTTTGTCCAACGAATTTTTTCTTAGCATCTTCTATCGCTTCCTCAAAGGTTTCTCTTGTTTTTAACCCCATTCCTCTTGCATATCCTGGCTCCTGCGCTCCAACAATATAGATAGCGCTTGTGTTCATTTCCGCAATATGACCACAGGACATCATAGAGAATCCATGGAATGGATGAAATGCATTCGTGAAACGGTATTTTCTGATATATTCTTCGTTCGTTGCAAAGTATTCCCCTAGACGATTCATGTCTGGTAGAGTATTCATATGATCATGTTGGAATAACTCATACAATTCTCTTAAATATGGCCATAACTCATCATGGAAGTATCCATTGCAGGTGGATGCACAGATAATGACACATTTATCACTCATAATTCTCTTATATCTTAAAACCTGAGCACTTAAGGCTTGCATCATCATAATTGGATTGGTTCCCATTCCATCCCCATAATGGAATTTCTGTGGCATTCCAAACACCATAATGTCATATTTCTTTTCTGCCCAATGTACATAGGTTCTCTTATCTGCGACCTTCCAGCTGATTGGTTGCATCTCTTTTGCATAACCACTAAAAATTGCAATCTGTCTGGACTGAGTATCTAGAACAGCATCACAGCAGAAAAATGGATGACCCATTTTTTCCTCCATATGCATACTAATTTCGTCGAATTTGCTACGCATTAAGCTTCCGCTGTTTACCGGTGTAAAATCTTTTCTGTGCATTACGGAAGGTACATGATGACTTGCAATACTCTGCCAATTGGTAATTCCTGTTGCACTATGTTTATATCCACCAGAGTAACCCCCGTAAGGGTTCCCCTGGACATGTCCAATCAAAATAGGAATATCGCAGTCGAAGATGTATTTGTTCATGTAAACAGGATCTCCTCTACGGGTAGTTCCCAAATCAACCATATGCTCATGATCTTCACTATCATGGCTAATGATCTGTCCCGTTGGCCAGAATTCTTCAAAGATTTCAGCTCCAAAAATTGCTTTCGCATCGGATTCCTTACTTCTTGGATGCAATCCATTGGAGATAATGAAAAGAACATCTTTCTTTTCTACTCCTGCTGCATACAGCTCTTTTAGCATATATTTAATACTCATTTTTCTATGACTCGTCGCCTGTTCTCCACCTTTAACACGATCTGGAATAATAAAGGTAACTGTACTTCCTTTATGTGCTAACTCTGTCAATGTCGGCATACCAATAGGATGTGCTAGACTTTCAAGATATGCTTCTTCTAATTTATCTGCAGGAATAAAGTCTGGATCCTTCACTGTTTCACCAGGAATAAAGATATCTGTATTATCAGGTAATTCTGCTGCCATAGTACCATGTCCATATTCAAAATCTATTCTCATATTAACCTCCTTATGGTTAAGTGAGCACCATTGTGCATACTTTAAACTCTTCCTAGGTAACTTATACTTAATTTTTTCTACCTTCGTTCATGTAAAGCCTTATAATTTCTAGGTATTCCTCAGGATAAAAGCCGATTTCTCCCTGAAATCTAGTGAGTGCAATCAGTCCTCCATCAATCTCTTCAATGGAAGCAAGCATTGCAGCATTTTCCTGTTTTAATCCACCACCGTACACAACATCCATACCGTTGGTCTTACCTTTTACAAATCTTGCAATCTTTGTAATATAATCTTTGTCTGCTGGTGTTTTACCAGGTCCAATGGACCATATTGGCTCATAAGCAATTACCACCTTAGATGTATCCACGTCCTGTAATCCAATCTCTAACTGCTGTGAGAGGACCTCCATCCAGTGATCCTGTTCTTCACTCTTTTCGCCAATACAATAAAGAACGGTCATCCCTTGAGCGATTGCACACTTGATTTCCTTATTTAGTATTCTGTTGACAGCCATCGTATTCGTAATCCCTGCTTCAGCTAGAATACCTGCTTTATCATTTCTTTCCTCACAATGACCAATGATCACTGTTTCACATCCTGCTTCCACCATCGCTGCTGCAGGTCGATTCGTAGTAAAGGCTCCAAAATTACCACCCACCAAGACATCCTCGCGATAAACACTTTGACAGCCTAGTTTGACTATACTACCCTTATGTTTTGCTGCTAGAGCTCCCAAGATATGAGCTTCTGGAAAATACATCGCAAACTCTACTTTTTCTGGGTCATATTGATTTAACTCTTCCTGTGTATTGCTAACAATATAGGAAGCCCAATCCTTTACTTTCGCAATCCGATTGACTCCTCCTAACGCTGCAGGAACATCAAATCGTTTTAAATTGAGATAAATATGCTTCATTTAGATTTCACCCCTTTTGTAACGCTCAGCCATCTGTTCTAGACTAATCACTTCTACCTTAGGCGCTTTCCCATAGCTTCCGAATTGAACAATTAATGTACCGACAACCTCTTTGACACCAGCTTCAATGCAGTTACAGATTCGTTTTACATCCTCGTTTGGCATGTCACCGTACATTACGGTATTCATAATTGGTGTTATAAATGCTCTTGGGTCAAAAGCAGATTTATTTTTCTCCATAAGCTCATAGATTTCACCAATCGAAGCACTGTTTCTTAATGCTGGTTCCTTAGCGAATAGTTCCTTCATATTACGTGTTACTGCAAGACGAATATCCGTATCCACATTGATCTTATTAATTCCACAATGAGAAGCTTCAATCAATTGATTGACATCAATCCCATAGGTATTAGTTAAATTACCACCAAGCGCATTGATCTCATCCACAATATATTGAGGTACTGTAGAAGAACCATGACTTACTAAAAAGCCTTTGATTCCTTCATGGCGCATACACTCCTTGATTGCACTCGCAATTTCCTTTCGGATCACAGGATTATTCCCTTTATTTGCACCATGCATTGTTCCGTAACTAATCGCTAAGGCATCTACTCCTGTTTTCTTAAAGAAATCCACTGCACTTAAAGGATTGGTGTAAGTGCTATTCTCGCTAAATACATGATCCTCAACACCTGCAAGAATGCCAAGCTCGCCTTCTACTGTAACTCCAAGCTTATGTGCATATTTCACAACCTCTCTTGTTATTTCCACGTTCTCATCAAAAGGCAATGAACTTCCGTCAATCATAACACTCGTATAGCCGCCATCAATTGCTGCAATACAAGATTCTAAATTTCTACCATGATCTAGATGAAGCGCAATTGGTATATTGCTATATGCTCCATACTTCTTCACAGCATTCGCAATATTTTTGGCACCTATCTTCTTATCCTCAAGGGTCGCATTCATAAAGTCACATCTTCCACCCATAAAGCCATTAGCCAAATCGGCTCCTTGTAAAATCGCAGGGCTTCGAAACATCTCATGCACACCTATTACAGCCTTTGCCTGAGCCACTGCATTCACATTAAAGGCTCCCTGTGCATAACCATATTGGTCTGCTGTTTCTAAAATTGCTCTCATTGGTACTAACATACTCAATTCCTCCATTCATTTTCTTATTCTTATTAGTTAAAAGATATCATCTTTATCAAACCATCACCAATCAATGGTCTACACCATTCAATAAAGCTTTCCGTTACACCATTTCCCTCTTTGTTGATGTATTCATCAGGCATCCTACGCTCATGCAGCATCACCTCGTCAATTGCTACAAGAAATGGTTCTATTACATATGGACTAGTAGAAATACGTTTAAATGCAACCATCTTCCCACTTTCCCCGTTCATAACTGACTTACATGCCAATTCTCCCGCTAAGATTGCTTCCTCACAGTCTACTTGGCTTTGCAATGCAATGGATGCACGCCCTAATAATCCTGGTTTTTCACTTCGTGCCTTAATTCCAAGCTTCTTAATGATTAAATTAGCAAGATGGGCACTGACATCTCCATAATAAACTGCTCTCTCTGTCTTAAATACAGGTTCTACAATCGGCTCTCCCTTTGCATTCCTAAGCCCTTCGCTCACTACCACTACAATTCCTTTTTTCTGTTCCAATAACTTTTTCACATCATCAAGAAATTTATCTTCTTCAAATGGTCGTTCTGGTAAGTAAATGAGATCTGGTCCCATACCTTCTTCCTGATTTGCTAATGCACTGGCTGCCGTAATCCATCCAGCATTTCTTCCAGATGCTTCAACAACAACTACATGGATAGGTAACCCTTTTACATCTGCACATATCTCTTGTACGCTCTGTGCCAAAAAACGTGCTGCACTTCCATACCCTGGACTATGATCCGTAATCGATATATCATTGTCGATTGTCTTTGGAATCCCCATAACCTTAATATCAAGCCCTTTATGTAAACAGTTCTTATAAAGCTTACCACAAGTATCCATCGTTCCATTACCACCGTTGAACAGTACGTATTTGATATTCTTCTCAATAAGAATCTCGCACATCTTATCATATTCTTCCTGCTCAATTTCATCTCTTGAGGTACCAATTGCACTTCCTGGTGTTTGAAGCAACAGCCTTAGGTCTTCATCTTTTACTTTCTCAAGTTCAATCAATTCACCTTTTAATAATCCGCCGGTACCATTCTTTGCAGCATAAATATGTGTCAGTTCAGAATAGTTCTTAGCCTCTAGAATTGCACCATATAAGGAAGCATTAATCACTGCTGTTGGACCACCACCATGTATTATTAATAGATTCTTTTCTTGTAGCATCATCTATCATCCTTCTTTCTCTAGTACTATTTGCACTTACGGTTATCTTTCTTTACGCAAACGTTTGACTCTGAGATTTTATTCCGCAAAGATAGGTTTATTCCATGGAACTACCATGCTTGTTTCCTTGATTTTATATTTCTCAAAGTACTCATTCTCCATTGGAATCCACTTGCTTTGAAACAATTCTAGTTTTTCTAATCCATTGCGTGATTTGATATTTTCAATTTGACTATCATCATCGATATCTAGAAAGATGCAAAGATCATAAGGCTTTTGAAAATAAGGATGTTGACTATAGGATCCCTCAACAATATTCAATCTCTTTGGAGAAATATCAAATTCCTGACTGATCCTTCGCACCGTACAATCAAATTTCCTATACTTAAGCGCTCTTCCTGATAATAAAGGGATTAGCACCTCTGTATGAAAGCGTTCATAATCCACATTACCTCCGACTTCCTTCAACCGTTCATCCGTTCTCTGGTGATTTTGAAGGAAAAAGTCATCCATATGGAAGAGATTGCAATCAAACTTTTTTTGTAAATATGTACTTAAGGTTGTTTTGCCACTTGCGCATTTCCCATCAATTGCAATCAGAATTCTTTCTTTCTTCGTTGCTATAATCTGATGTATGGCTTCCATAACTGGTTTAAATCTCTCTTTACAAGATCTATGCAATTTTAACTCGACACTCATTTGCTCCATACCAAATCGCTCCTTTTTACAAAGCAACCGCTGTTCTTCTTGCCATTCTTAGTCTCTTCACCAAAATTGGTATGAGAATTAGTTGAAGAACAATACCAGGGATTGCATTAATATATCCATTCATTGCGTATAATTTCCAGGTAAATGTATTCCCAAGATGGGAGAATACCATAATCGAAGCAACGCCCCAAACAATACGCCCAGCAATCATAGCTGTGACTAGGGTGATATAGATTCCAAATTTACGGTATTTCAACTTTTGATATAGAATTCCGGTTACCAGTCCATAGACAGCCATTTCCGGAGCCATAGCAGCAGCTGCTGGCATCATAATTGGCATTCCAAACAAGATACTTCTTAGTAGTGGAAGAATCAAACCTACAACAAATCCATAAGGACCTCCACAGAGAAACCCACACAATATCACTGGAATATGCATAGGCAATAACATGTTCCCAATTTCAGGAATCTGCATTGTGATAAAAGGAAGTATCACTCCTACTGCAATTAATAATGCAGATAACACTAAATTCTTAGTTTCCCTATTCATTAAAATCATCTCCTTATCCTTAAAATAACCACTGTTTTTCTAATATTATTTTACCATTCTTACGCAAACTTTTGTGATAATTTTACGCAAACGTTTGCATTATTAAGGTACAAAAATGGTATGATAATTGCTCTTCTTCACAGCGTCTCTTATCATACCATTGGATATTAAATATCTTATAAGAATAAGTGCTCTATTTTTAATTCATGGATCAATTGTAATATCTCTTTGGTTCGAGTACATCCAAATTTCCTCAATAAACCTTTTACCTGAGTCTTGATTGTACTGGCCTCAACATTTCGAATTCCTGCAATTTGATTAACCTTATATCCTTGCAATAATAGTTTTATCATTTCTATTTCTGTTGGTGTTAAATTTGAAATATTATTAATAAAGAATAGCAGACTTCGTTCACTTTTCTGAAGTCTTGCAAACTCTTGCATGATAGTTTCATGAATATTCATTTGCATGATTGGATGTCCCTCATATGCACATCGTATATGGTTAAGAATTTCTTCCTCTTCACATCCTTTTACTATGTAATCCGAAGCACCTGCTCCCATTGCAGTTACAATAATATCTCTTGTTTCATGCGCTGTTAAAAAGATAATATTGGCGTTTGGGTTCTCGTCTCTAATTCTTTGTGTTGCTATGATTCCTGCGTTCATCACTTCCATTTCGATATCCATGAGAATAATATCATAACTAACACTTCCTGCCAAATTGATAATTTCTTTCGAGTTCGCAGCTTCTCCTACAACCTCCATATCAGGTTGTCGATTGATCAGTTCACTCATATCCTCTCGCAATAAGGAGAAGTCATCTGCAATTAAAATTCTAATTTTCTTACTCACAATCCATTCACTTCCTTTATGGTTCACTTATCCTTGTTTGTACTTTGCCAAGTAGACTTATTATTGATACTTAGGTAACAATATATAAAAACTACTGCCTTCGCCTTCTTTGCTTTCCACACGTATCGAACCGAGATGACTTTTTACAATCTCCCTTACATAATATAATCCCATTCCCCAATTAAAATTGGAATTTTTACTAGAATAAAATGGTTCAAAAATCTTCTTTGTCTGGTGTTTATTCATACCACATCCATTATCCCTAACTTCAATGACCGTATAGAGTCGCTCATTGTGACATTGCAGTACTACCTGTCCTTCTTCCTTTTTATCCGAGTTTAGTACCGCTTCCTGCGCATTCACAAGCAAATTATATAACGCCTCACATAAATGAACCTTATCTGCAAGAATTATTGTACTTTCCAAGATATCGACAGAAACTCTTACTTCAGGATATTTTTTTTGAAATAATTCCAACGTATTTTCTGTAATTTCCTTCATACTGACAGGTACCATATAGATTGCATTCGACTTCGCACATCGATAAAGCTCTTCCATTCTACTAAGCATCAAATTATTTGCATCTTCCAACGTAGCTATGTATTCTCCAAGTTTTTGTAGATCAATCTCAGGCTGCTCATATACCTGTCTAATTCGTTTGTAGATTACCTTATTCGATAGCAATTGATTCTTGACACTATGTACAAATACAGAGACTCCAACCTTTACAGAATCAAATCTACGTTCCATTACTACATTTTCTTTGTTATCCATGTAATTTCTTCTCGTGAAGCGTAGTAAACTATAAAACCCAAGAATACAGCAAATTACACTGATAATTACCAAGACAAAATAGCTCATAAGTGATGGGTCAACTTGCATATACCCAATTCCAGTATTCCATGAAAAAGTATACCAATAAAAATGATACACTTGTCCTGGATCCTGTTTATAATACAAGTAATAGATTCCTGAAAGAGCAAACAGAGAAATCATTATTTGACTAAATTGCCTTTTGCAAAATTTCATCGTAATTGATTTATATTCATATAGGAGCAAGAACCCTGAGATGAGAAGGTATGCTGTCATCCAAAACAAGGTTCCATACATAAGAATGACCTGAATCACTGGCTTTTCTATCGTAAGAAAGCGATAGATATAAGGATAGTATATTACTAGTGTTAATATCGGTAATATACTAGCTGCATGAGAGATCCAACGTTTTTTCCGAAGGATAGGAATCATGGAATAATTCATTGCAAGCTTTATCAAAAATAGAGGAAATAATGTCCTTCCTAATGCAATTAGATATCCCATCTGATTTAACGTAATAAAAAGATATTGGATTTTATTCTTAATCTCATTAGAGAAATAAAATAAATGAATGATTTCCGAGGATATTCCACCTTTTTTTGCGATAAATATCATAACACCGCAGATTTCAAGCATTAGACTTAAACATAGCCCAAAGAGATAAAGGGATTCCTTACTCTTTTTTAAAAATAAAATTAATACAGAGGCTATCACAAGACTAGCAGCAAGTATAATTAACATAATCCTTTTCCCTCCTATTCTGTGATGTTCTAACCTCATTCTACCATAAAATTAAGGGATATACGCTACTTTTTTATTCTTTTTCCTTGCACAAATACTTCAAAGATATCATTGTTTTCATCTAAAAGGACAAGATCTGCATCTTTTCCGTCAGCAATGGAACCCTTTTTATCAAAGATATGGATTAATTTTGCAGGATTCTCCGTCAAGAATGGAAGCACTTCCTCCAAAGGTCTTTTCGTAAAGGAAAGTAAATTTTTCAAAGCAACATTCTGAGTGAGCGTACTTCCAGCCCGTGTTCCATCCTCTTCAAGCCTTGCATCACCATCTTTAACAATAACATTATTGACTCCTAGTTTGTATTTTCCGTCTGGTAATCCAGCTGCCATAATAGAATCTGTAATTGCAATGACTCGATTCAATCCCTTGGTCTTAATTAATAAACGAACCACTCCTGGATGTAGATGTCTTCCATCACATATTGCCTCGCAGTAAATATCTGATTCTAAAACGGCTCCCATAATTCCAGGATAATGCTGATGCATCAATTTCATAGCATTAAAAGTATGCGTACAAGCATTCGCTCCTTGATCAATGGCCTTCCAGGATGTTTCATAATCTGCACCAGAATGACCAATTGCCACTGTCATTCCAAGCTCTATCATCTTAGGGATATCCTCCACAATTCCCTCGACTTCTGGTGAAACAGTTATATATTTGATATCACCTTCTGCTAGGCTTTGATATTCTTGCAGTAAGGAAATATCTGGCATCTGAAGCAGATGTTCGGGCATTGCTCCCTTATATAGGCTGCATAAGAAAGGCCCTTCAAGATGAATTCCTATGAGATTTGCTCCCTTATGTTCCATCTCCTTATACTTATTAAACTCACCAATACACCACTTCGTTTGCTCCTTAGTATCTGTAAGCACAGAAGCTAACCAAGAAGTTGTTCCATAATTAGCTACAGCTCTACATATGGTTTCTAGCTCTTTTGCAGTTGCAGCATTTACATCCACACCTGCTGCTCCATGACAATGTATGTCAATAAATCCAGGCACCACCTTCTTATCAGTAGCATCTATGATATACGCTGTGTCGGGAAGTTTCTCATTCGGAGGAAGCAATTTAATCACTCCCTGATCAATCATTACCGTCTTTTTTTCAAAAGAATGATTGATGTAAACCTCGCCATTGATTATGTAGTATTCTGACATATTCCTCCTCCTTACTCTGGTAGGTTTGCTACAAACTCAGTAAGCTGAATTATAATATCCGGATGATTCTGTAGCAATGTCACTGGAAAATGTGCACTTTTTTCTCCATAAGCTGCATGTCTTACAACACTTCTATGCCAATCACGAAAACAACCAAGACGTATTTTCCTTGCATGTGAAATCTCATTCATTCCAATCGTGATACAGAATGTTGGCATATCATCTAGTGCACCATTCAAATCACCAATCGAATTCACTGCTCTCGTTTCTTTCGCAATTTCTAGTGTTCTTGTTGGTAATTTTAGGAATTCCTCACCGCTTAACTCGTCCGATGCTTCATTGAATGCTACATGCCCATTGATTCCTATTCCCCCAAAGCAAATATCCACCCCGCCTAAACGCTCAATTAACTCTGGAATGTAGGTAATATGATTTGGATCTGGAAAAATACGTTGGGATTCTGGCATCACTAATTCTTCGTTAATCTTAGAATACACCATACGATCCATAAAGCCACGAAAGCTTAGTCTATGTTCTTTTGCAATCCACTGCTTATCATCTGTTAGATACTCATCCATATTAATAAACCAGACATTTTGTAAACTAACCTTTTCTTCATTCACCCTGTCTACAAAATAAGAATACTGACCAACAGGTCCCACTGGACAAATCATTACAGTTTTCTCACCGATAGCATTCTTTCGTTTGATTTCTGTCACCATTTCCTCTGCCATTGCCTGAAAAACAGCTTCATTATTCTCTCTTACAATCAGAGGAAGCTTTGGAGCTTTTAGTAGCTCTTCTTTGTTATAGTAATAATAATTATGATACATGTGATCTCCTTTGCTTGATATACAGATTTTTTTAACGAACGAAGTGAGTACACATCGTCCCTATCTATTACTTTAGACAATTATTTGTGTATAGGACAACGTGTGCTTTGCACACTCTCACGATTTAAATCTCTCATAGCACACTTTGTTCCCGCGCCTAGGGGGTATCCCCCGAGTGTGCATTGTTGCCCTGTTTTTTAGGGCATTTTTAATTCATAGGAAACACAGTTTCCTATGAATTAAACAATAGAGCCGCCTCTTGGCGGCTCTATTGACTTAATATTTTCCTGCTTCAATCATGACATCTAACATAACATAGTCCTTCACCGCTGGATCACCTTCAACATCTCCATTTTGAATGAACTTTTGTTTCTGTAGCTCATAATATTGTTCTACCTCGCCATTTGCTGCACCTTCAGAAACTTCTTTTCCTGTTAACCATTGAGCATCACCACGTTGTGCATATACAATTTCGGTATCCTGTGCAACCTCTTTTGCAATTAACTCAGCAGTTTCTTGATGATGTTCATTTGCTGCATAATCCATTGCTTTCAGAAGTGCTCTTGTAAACTTCACTAAAACATCTCTGTTTTCCTCTGCATATCCTGGTAATGCAATCCAGCTTGCTAAGGATACTGTTTCATCCGAGAAAGTAAGATTATCTGTTAACTTAGTAGCATCCTCCATTGACTCAAGAATCTTTAAACTATTTGGTGACCAAGTAGCACATGCATCAACACCACCAGATAACATTGCAGTAACAATTGCAGAGGCATCCATATCTACTGCTTGGATATCATCCATAGTCATGCCAGCTCGTTCTAATGAGTTGCGAAGAATGTCTTCACTAGAACTTCCAGAAGAATATGCAACCTGCTTACCTTTAAGATCTTCAACGGAGGTAATACCTTTACCACCAATCAAAGCATCACCGTTTGAGATATGAGATAATGCGAAGATAGTTGCTTTCCCATTAATACAAAGTTTATGTGCTCCTTGTCCAATATAACCGATATCAATGCTTCCTGATTCCATGGAAGCGATAATGGTTGGACCATCCTGGAACTGAGTTAATGTAACGTTAATACCCTCTTCTTCCATATATCCTAATTCAATGGCATTTTTAACTGCCCAAAGACTACCATAATTAGGCATATATGCAACCGATACATCAATCATCTCTTTGTCTGTTTTTGCTTTCTCCTTACTTCCACACCCAGTCAACAACCCTACTACCATCGTTGTTGCTAATAATAAACCCAATACTTTTTTCTTCATAGTTTTCCTCCATATCGTTTTTTGTTTGGTATCTTGATTCTTTTACATGGATGTTTCTTAACTACTTTTTTACTTTGTGAGTAACTTTCATTCCTCTGTCTTCTTATCCTTTGGTGTTATACTCTTCTCACCTTAAAACTTCTTATCTTACTATTGTACCTTTACTACTCTTCCTTAGGTTCTTCTTTTTCCTACTCTTACTTTTTTCTGCTGTTCTTCGTTTTACTAACTTTAATTCCAATTTTTCTTTGGTGATTCGTTTTTCTTACTTTAGTTCCTGTTGTTTTCCTTTGGCACTTACGTTTACTTGCTTTAGTTCTGCTTTATTCCTTTGGTACTTACGTTTACTTGCTTTAGTTCCTAATTTCCCTTTGTACTTTTGTTAACTAACTTTAGCTTCTATGTACTGTATACTTGATGTTTCTCTATCTATATTTTGATAATATAACTTCAGTATCTGTATTATATATTGATTACTTACTTTCTAACTTCTAAATACTCTTGATATACCTGACTCCAGATATAGTTCTTTAACTCTAAAAATCTTGATTCCATTCTGGTTTCTTGACTACGTGGATATGGAATATCAATATCTACAATTTCTTTGATCTTTCCAGGTCTTGCACTCATAATGATAACTTTTTGCCCTAAGATAATTGCTTCATCAACATCATGGGTAATAAAGAAGCAGGTCTTTCTTTCCTTTTGCCAAGTTTCAAGTAATTCTTGCTGTAGCTGTGTTCTTGTTTGTGCATCCAACGCTCCAAATGGCTCATCCATTAAGAGAATGGATGGATTCACTGCATATGCTCTTGCAATGGCAACTCTTTGTTTCATACCACCAGACAATTCCTTTGGATAGTGATTTACAAAATCCTCTAACTGTACCATTTTTATGTACTTCATCGCAATCTCTTCTGCTTCTTTTCCCTTGATTCCCTTTAGTTTCAATCCAAACATAACATTTTTCTTTACGGTTAACCATGGGAATAATGCATACTGCTGAAATACTACGCCTCGTTCGGTTCCTGTTCCATGAACTTCTTTTCCATCACAGAAGATATTACCCGAGGTTGGTTCTGATAATCCTGCGATAATATTCAACAAAGTGGATTTTCCACATCCGGATGGTCCAACGACACATATAAATTCATTTTCTTTAATGTCAAGGTTAACACCATTTAAGGCGATCATTTCACCATTTCTAGTATTAAAAACCTTTCTAACATTATCAATTTTGACCTTTACACTTCTCTCTTCTCTTGCCATCCTGTGAACCTTCTTTCCAAGAATTTAACTAATTTCTCCATCATCATACCAATGATACCAATGATTATGATATATAATAGCATCGGTTCTGACTCAAAGCTATTATTTAGTGATCGTATTCGCATTCCTAAACCAGCAACTGCTCCGGTGGATTCTGCTGCAATCAATGTTGTCAATGCAGTTGAGCTTCCAAGTCGAATTGCTGTTATAATGAATGGTAAGGTTGCAGGTGCAATCACTCGAAAGAAAATGTCTTTATCACTCGCACCTAATACTCTTGCTGCTTTTATTAATGTTTCATCTACATTAATAACACCCTGATAGATTGTAACCGTCATAATAAGGAAGGTTGCTATTGTTATAACGATAATCTGTGGCTTTCGTCCTACACCTGCTGAAATAACAATTAATGGGACATACGCTAGTGGTGGAATATTTCGAACGAACTGAATCCAAGGTTCAATGATATTTCTTACTGGTGCATACCAAGCCATTAGAATTGCAATTGGTAGTGACAAAATAAAACCAATCATAAAGCCTGCAACTACTGAAATTAAACTGCTTGTAATATCTGCCCAAAATACACCTCGTGAAATCATAGTACCCATAGATTTTAATGTAAGAACTACGTTAGGAAAACTTCTTGCAGTCTTTGGATTCAAAGATAAAAGATACCATAAAATCATTGCAGTTACAAGCGATATTAGCAACCATGCTAGTTTTGGGATTCTTCCTGCTTTTTTCTTATTATTCATATACCGCTCCTTGTCTTTTCATTGTTTTGTTATACCCATATTTTATCACCTCTGTCAGATATTTTAAGGTTGAAATTTTTTCATACTTTTTTCTACCTAATATGCTGTTTTAGATTTTAGCTTGACTTTCATACAGAATATAGTTTACGATGATGCAAAGAGTTATTACTATTGATAAGCATTTAAGTTTCTTCTAACAGTATTAAGATCAATAAAGAAAGGTCGTTTCTTAATTATGACACTTAAAGATATTGCAAATGCCGCAGGCGTCTCTATTTCCACTGTTTCTAGAATCCTCAATGGAAACTCCTCGAATGCTGCCAGCAAAGAGGTTCAGAACAAAATATGGGAGATTGCACGTGCTGGAGGATATATCCCAAACACCTCTGCACAAGCATTAAAAACAGGAGTCACTGTTAAAAAATCTAATAATTCTATAGCCTGTATCTATGCAAGATCTACCGATGCAAAGAATGATGCTTTCTTTTCCACACTCACTAGAAGTATTGAACAGGAAGCATTAAAAGAAGGCTTTATTGTAAAATATTCCTTCTCTGCTTATGACATCCACAATCCAGCAACACAACATCAGATTAAAAACAATGAAGTTGATGGGGTTGCCGTATTGGGCAGATGTGAGAAAGAAACCTTACAATTTCTTAAGCAGCATTTTAAAAAAGTTGTTTATGCTGGATTAAATGCTTTGGACGCTGACTATGATCAGATTATTTGTGATGGCTATGCGGTTGCAACTGAAGCTATGGAACACCTGTTTCAACTTGGTCATGTTAGAATTGGATATATTGGCGAAACCCAAAAAGAAGTTAGATATTCTGCATATCGTGATGTGTTAAAAAAACATAATATTCCTTTTGATAAAAATCTTGTAACTAACGTTCCAATCTCCTCAGATGGTGGTTATCAAGGGGCAAAACGTATCCTTGAGAGTACAAAGGAGGTCACTGCTTTTTTTTGTATCAATGATATCACTGCAATTGGTGCTCTCAAAGCAATTCAGGATTGTAACTATAAAATTCCTGAAGATATTTCAGTCATTAGTATGGATGATATTGATATCTCTCAATATGTATCCCCGATGTTAACAACCATGCATATTCCTATCGAAGAGATTGGAAAAATGACTGCTAAAACATTAATTGATCGCATTAGAAACGGGCATACACTCCCACTAAAGATTTCACTTCCTTTTTATCTTGTAAAGAGAGAAAGCTGTGGTATGCGTAAAAGAATATATAAGAATCGCAGTTTCCGATGAATTAAAAAACATCCTATCACTTCATGATAGGATGTCTTTTTCTACTCTTGCACCATTTCGCTTAACTGCTGAGAAATCTCCTTAATACGTTCAACAAATTCGGAAAGACTTGTGATTCCCGCACAGTTTTCTTCGGTTGCCGCTGTCACCTGTTCTACTGATCTGAAATTCTTCTGAGTATTTTCACTAACCTGGTCCATACCTTGTGCCATCTCTTGTCCATGAGATCTTACACTTTCAGAAATCTTATCCATAGAAACAACCTGCTCCGACATTTTCTTATTAGAAGTTGTAATAAGTGCAGCGGACTCCTCTGCCATCTTTATGCTATCCATACCCTGTTCCGTCAAAGATACACTCTGCTCCATCGCCGAAACGGCGTCCTCTGTTTTTTGAACCACTTGATTTACAATCTTACCGATATTTTCTACTGCTACATTGGTCTGCTCGGATAAAGCTCTGATTTCCTCTGCCACTACTGCAAAACCTTTTCCATGTTCCCCTGCTCTTGCTGCTTCAATACTTGCATTCAAAGCCAGTATCTTTGTACGATTTGAGATTCCCGTAATCACTTGAATAATACTGAAAATTTCTTTTGACTCTTCTCCCAATATAAAAATGATTTCCTTACATGCATCGGTGCTTACATGAATCCTTCCCATACTATCCGTTGCAAAATCCATTCTCTTTTGGTTCTCTTGCGTATTTTCAGAAACTTGCATTGCAAGCATTGCTACCTTATTATTTCGCTCCTTAAGGTCCTCTAGTTGCTTTGCCATACTCTGAATTTTATCATACATCTGTTCTATCTGTTTCAGATTATCTCCCGATCCCTGCAACATAATTTCCGTCTCTTCGGCAATCTGTGTATTCGCTTCCATAGAAGCATTGGTAATTACAGATAGTTCCTCTACCATTTTAAGTAACTGGTCTACCATCACAGCCGTTTTCTCTTTTACACGTGTCATACGATTCAGTACCCGTTCCTGTTCCTCTGCCCCCATCAGATTGGAAAGCATTCCCGCAGTACGAGATGCAAGCGTAGTAAAGATAGCAGCCACAGCAATCAATATTAATACTCTCGGAATTACACCAAATAGAATTAGATCACTAAGGTTCGTAGCGTTATGATCCGTTACAGTCTGCAAGTAAAATGCTAGAATCTGCCCAAGAGAAACACCACATACAGTCAAAACGGTTGATAGTATACTTAGTTTTTTAGAAAAATATAAACTTGCAATAGCGATTGGATACACATAAAGAACTACAACATGATAAGAAAGTGTAACACTTAACATTGAAACAAAAATAACAGAACCGATTACCGTCAGATACTTGATATAACTACACTCCTTTTTTTGTTTCATAACGATAAAGGAAGGAGTTAACAAAAGGATGCCTCCACTAACATAAGCGATTGTCATGATACCAAATGGAACCTCAAAGACTCCGACAATGTTTAATACATACGCCATTGTTAAAAATATAAATGAAATTTGCATTACCTGCGCAGCCAGCTTATTGGCCATCTTCTCGTTTTCCATCAATATTACACTCGTACCTTTCATACCAAATTCCCCCATATTAATCATTTTGTATTCTTATTCCCAATTGCTCTGCAGTTCTTCACTATGCTGCTGTTTTCTTCACTACCCCTGATTTTGCATTTATTTTATTATGTATCTGATTTACCTTCTCGCTAATATCCAAGAATACTGTTGCAATTATTGGGTCAAACTCTTGTCCACAACCATCCCGAATAATCTCAAAACATTTCTCCATCGGCATTGCATCCCGGTAACATCGTTTTTCCGACACAGCATCAAATACATCCGCAATAGCCATAATCCGTGCACAAAGAGGTATCTCATTCTGTTTTAATCCTTCCGGATATCCATGTCCATTCCACTTTTCATGATGATACCTTGCCACCTCATATGCCATCTTTGCATACTCTTCATTCCCAAGATGTCCAAATGTCTCCTGGACAATTTTTGCGCCATGCTCCGTATGTTGTTTTATAATTGCAAATTCCTCTTCGGTCAATCTACCCGGTTTTTGCAAAATTACATCCGGTACGGCAATCTTTCCAATATCATGCATTGGTGCTGCTAGACAAAGATTTTTTAAATAGTCCTTTGTCAATATATCTTTATAATACCCTCTACTCCTTAGTTCCTCTGACAACAACTTCACATAAGCTGTTGTTCGCTTAATATGGCCACCTGTACTACCATCCTTATTTTCCACCAGTGTTGCAAATCCCATAATCATCTCTTCATGATAACGAGTTAATTCTAAAACTGTTGGATTCTCCTGATTCATATAGATTCCCAATATAATGATAGTCACACAAATACTACTGAGTAATACGTCTGGATGAAGCATCTGATAAACAGTAACACCTGCCATAATCAGCAAATACGTAAATACATTCCATCGTTTATGACTCTCAATATACTTCCAACGACGAAAGAAAATCGCAATACTTAGAATCGTATAAATTCCAGCCATAATAAAACAAGTATAGGCAGATATGCCCATAGAATAATTACTGATCGTACCGATTCGGTATTGTAACGATGGCATGTTTACTACTACTACTACCACATTTACTACAAATGGAAGTACCAGCAAACCTAAGTTACTTTTTCTCTTCGGAAGACCTGCAGTAATCGACCACATATATAAGAATAATAAGAAAATGATACTATCCAGACTAATTAAAAAGAACATATGTAAAATCATATTCCAAGTCTTACTTACCGTGTCTAGATGATTTACCGTGTATGACGTTAATCCGTCAAATATAACACATAAGGCTCCAACTTCCAATAAAGCATGAAAGATTGTCCACCTTTTCTGCTGGTGAAATCTCCGTCGTTCTCTGATATAAACAAACATAATATAAAAAATAATTAAGATACACCCTAATTGTAGCTTAAAATGCTCCATATCGTTATTACTCCTTTGTCGCTGTTATCCCTTGTCTCTATCGTCATGCTTCATTCCCACTCCGATTCTTAAGGAACGACATCCTAACCTCACATCTTTAAATTCCTTTCATTGTAACATCACAATAACTAAAATCATGGCTCCTCTGCATAACAAGAGGCATGAACAAACTCATTATATAGAGATTATTATTTTTTGTCAATAATTTAACAATCATATCATTCCTATCGAATTGGTATAGTAGAGCCTGTCCTGAAACACCCTACCACTTTTATATGATAGGGTATTCTATAATTTTATTGTATAGAAACAACTTAATTACTACTCTAGCTTCTTGTATATAGCGGATGACAGCTGCCAAGCTCCATCCTTACTATCTATGACAACATCTTCAACCAAACTACATATCTCAACAATATCTTTAGCTTCAAGTTCTACCATTTCATCCTTTTCATTCCAGTTTACTTCTATACAATGGAGCATATATGGCTGAAAAAGACTATCATAGCTGAAATCACACAAACCTTTTCCTTTCATGCTTGCCAACTTAAACAATACCTTTTCATATCCTTGATACCCTTCCGCATGTACCACATACGGATACTCATATTTTTCTGGCTCTTGATTCAAAATAACGTCAATAAATTCTTTCACATTCACTCAAAATTGTTTACGCAAAAAACCGTCCTTGGGGTTTAAACCCAAAAGACGGTTTCATATTGTTTAACGCTGCCATCAGCCAGTGATTAGGCAACATATCTATTTACCCTAACAAGTTTTTCACTTCCTCCATCGTTGGCGGATTCAATGGCAACGGGAATCTGGATATGGCAATTGCAGAACAAGCACTTGCAAATCGTACCAAATCATCATCCTTCATATCATGTAACAATCCGTAGACACAGCCTGCCTTAAACGTATCTCCGGCTCCGAGGGTACTCTTCACTTCTACAGAAAACGGCTTCATACGTTTTAACGGTTGGCCTTTTCTACCGTATATCATATCATGTTCTCCAGATGTAATAATCACAAGACCGTCTGTATTCTCTGCTAACAACTGATAGATTTCTTCCAAACTTTTTCCATTATAGTCTTCTGAACCAGTACACTCTTTAGATACCACATTAATCGATGAATGTTTATGTAAATAACTGTCATGTTCACAATCAATCGTCACATAAGGCTTCTTGTGCTTTACACACAATTCCGCAGCAATCTGTGTTTCCTCCAAAAAGAACGGATCGATTGCCGCCACCTTACATCCTGCAATATCTTCTTCCTTCGGCACATTCCAACGTTTTCTCGCCCCCGGCTCATAGAGTGACTGAAACACGCCCATAGGAGAACGCACTAATCCGGCTATCACCACATAATCCATCAATCCTTCATATTCCGGATCAAAATAAAGTGATGACAAATCTACCTGCTTGTCCTTATAAAACTCCTTTAAAAGTGGTGCTACTTCTGTTCCGATATGTGTGCCATCCATCTTTACACTCACTCCCAAAGATGACAACACCGTGGCTGCGGTCCCGGTTTCCCCACCTGGCAAAAAATACTTCGCTTTTATCTCCGAGTATTCATCTGGCTTCAGAAAATCTCCCTTTAACCAAAAGGAATGGGTTCCCAATACTTGTCCATGCATATAAACGTCGTAATTCATAGATACCTCCTGTTATGTTATAATATATTGCTTATACTATACATTTAAAAACCAGATTCTTTATAAAAACAGATGCTTTATTAAAACAGATTCTCTATAAAATTCAAATTTTCCAATCTCTACGAATTTGAATTTATATTTCACTAATAAAAGGTTCAACATATTTTTGGATAAAATCGACTCTATCAACTATAGTTGGTTTAAAATATGACGATACAGAGATTACAATATCTTTCGTTGGATTAACATATATAACATTTCCACTATTACCGATTGCAGCATATATATTCTTTCTTCTATCGATAATCCACCACAAATATCCATATTCCATTCCTCTAAAGTTACTATTTTCTACGATTCTTGGAGTTGTCATTTCTTCAATCCAGTTTGATGAAACTATTTGTTTATTATCATACTCACCTTTATTTAAGCATAATAATCCTATTTTAGCCATATCTTCTGCTGACATACAAAGTCCATATCCAGGAGTTCCTAATCCATCAGGATCACAAAACCAAATATCATCTTTAGGCAACTTTCCAATTGTAAATTGTTTGTGTTCTTCTGCTGTTTCTGCTAAATAATTTATGTGCTTTTTAATCCCTAATGGTTCAAATAAGTATTTATTCGCATAATCAACCGTTTTCATATTGGTTACTTTATATAAAATTCCTGAGAGTATATGAAGACATACTGTTTGATAATTAAATTCATCTGTTAAGCCTTTTCTCCCTCCTAGAAAATCAAGTGCTGAATATGTCCAGTTATCACTTGAACAAACCTTTGACCAAGGATCACCCTTACACTTGTATGGTGCTCTCATAGTTAATAAATGCTTTATCGTAATATCATAAATTGTTTTTTCTCCTCTTTTAACTTTATAATCAGGAAAATAATCCAAAACTTTATCATCAACGCTTCCTATTTGTCCTTTATCTAAGGCAATTCCAATCAGTAAAGACATTATACTTTTGGTAGCAGACATTATATGAGTACAATCATCTTTTTTATAATCATTCCAACAATCCGAATATACTTTCTCATTATGTTTATATGCTACTATTTGACATATGTTCGGCTGTTCTTCCTCTATTAGATTATGAAACTCATCTTTATTATCATATTCTTTATCTACAATTTCACTTATTTTTCCCATCATCTTTGTACCTCTATTTTTTTAAGATTTGGACGTCCTTAAATAAGCTTAATTTCATTTAAAATTGATTTCAATACTTTTTTTTAAATAGATATGTAAAATTTATAATATACATCTTTCCTTGGTTATCATAAATTTTAAGTATTGCAACAAATTTCAGTATATCTTTTTTTATTATAGCACATATATGCAAATTCTGACAGATAGAAAAAACACAAGTCTACATGGATTTTTGACTTTTGCACGTAAAAAATCTCCTCACAAAACTGTTAAGTTTCAAGAGGAGACTTCATTATTATTGATAACCATATTGAGTAAAATTTCCATCTATGTGCCACTTCACTCTATCAAATCTTTTACCATTCCGTTGTTCTCTTCAAAATGTTGATAGGAATACAGAATGCGTCTAGACTAAAACGAAGCTATTTTTCATTCGTTTTTTTAGCCTCTTCGCTTCCTCTGCTCAACCACCATATTTACCAGCCTGAACATGCCACATCGTTGCATACTTTCCTCCCATTGCGAGCAATTGAGCATGAGTACCCTCTTCAATAATTCTTCCTTGTTCTATCATTACAATACGGTCTGCATCTCTAGTAGTAGATAAACGATGAGAAATATAAAATACTGTTTTGTTCTGGGCTGCTTGATGCATTGCAGTATTTAGATTATACTCTGCAATAGGATCAAGTGCACTTGATGGCTCATCCATAGCAAGGATATCCGCTTGACGATAAAATGCTCTTGCAATTGCAACTTTCTGGCCCTCTCCTCCTGATAAGTTAACACCATTTTCATCAAACTCAGTCGTAATTGGTGTATTTAAACCGAATGGTAATTTTTCCATACATTCCTCAAAACCACTGTGTATCAAGGCTTTTGTTACCGCCTCTTCTTCTTTCGAATTATCTTTTATATCATCTAAGATGACATTCTCGAACAAAGTAGCACCATACATTTGAAAATCTTGAAATACTACACCAATTCGTTTATGATACTCATCTATGTCATAATTTTGAATATCATGACCATGGTATAGAATCTTGCCTTCCGATGGATCATATAAACGCATTAAGAGCTTAATCAATGTCGTTTTTCCAGCGCCGTTATAACCTACGATAGCAATTTTTTCACCTGGTTTAACCTTGAGTGAGATATTATGAAGAATATCTTTCGATTGATTAGGATAGTGAAAACTTACATTCTTAAGTTCAATTTCACCTACATTCTCTGGAACTTTCAATCCAATTCCATGTTTGATTGTTGGTTCATATGCTAAGAAAGCTTTAATCTTATCGATATAAAGGCTGTTTTCATTAGCCTTAGGTGCGATTTCTGCAAAGCCTCGCATTGCGTTTCGAAGACTTCCCGTTCGATTAAAAAGTACAACTGCATTACTATAATCAATCGTATGTAAAACTGCTGCTTGAAAAATTAAATAACCAACGTATAAGCCATCCGTAATGAAATCACTTGCAAGATAAGCTTGTGTAAATAAAAGTCCTGTACGCTTTCTCGACACTTTCTTTTGCTCCGTAATCATTTCATCATTGGCTTCATCAAATTCCTTTTCTAGCATATCTCCAACCTGAGGGTGAAGACGCAGTTCCTTTGCGAAATCATTTAAATAAAATACTCGATTTACATAGCTCCTTTTTCGTTCCCAAGGATTGAGCTTCATCCTTACATTATAGTTAACTTTATTAATCAGCTTAGCTAAGAAGAAATTAAGAATGAAGGAGATAAATACAAACAATATACCCATTGCACTAGTAGTTAAGAAGAATATTCCCGTTGTAACAATTACTGTGAAGCTCTGCATGATTGTACCTAGCAAGGTTAAAAAACGGTCAATCGAAGCTTCAGATTCTGATACTGCTAATACAAAATCATTATAATATTTTGGGTCATCGTAGCATGACAAGTCGAGCTCTGCTGCTTTCTGATACATCTTCTCTTTAAGTGCCTTATATAATTTAGGTTTTTCCCTATATGTCATTCCATGAATATAGTAACCATCAGGGATAATCTGTATCATATTAATGAGTAATATAATTCCTATGGCGATAAATGCCTTGTAAAATGGCTCTCCATATTCAGCACAATGTAATATGTAACGAATTCCAATCGTATGTTCAAGAAATATTATGAACTGATAACGAAATGCATCATACAAAAGAAAGATCATATATTTTGGTGACGCTTTAAAACATAATTTCCATAGAAGTATATGGTTTTTCCAAATATGTTTCATACTAATTCTCACCTCCAGCTGCAAAAATACCATCTTTCATCTCATAAGGTGAGGCTGCTAAATAATTGACTGCTTGTTTCATATACATGTCTGCATAAGAACCCTGCTTCTTCATTAATGTCTTATGAGTTCCCTCTTCAATTACACTTCCATTCTCTAGCATAAATACCCAGTCTGCATTTTGTACGGAAGAAAGTCGATGAGAGATAAATAGCATTGTCTTATCCTTACCACTCTTTAAAATATTATCAAAAAGTTCATATTCAGCAATCGGATCGAGTGCACTAGAAGGCTCATCAAAAATCCTTAATGGACAATTGGTAACAAATGCTCGAGCGACTACGATTTTCTGGTATTCACCGCCAGAGAGTACTGCACCATCTTCTGCAAATTCCTTCGTTAATATTGTATGTATTCCCTTTGGCAAGGACATTATCTTTTCATAAACACCAGCCATTTTTAATGCTTGAATTACCGTTGTTTCATCTTCTTGCTTGGCTTTACGCATTAATACATTCTCCATGACTGACAGTGAAAAGATTTGGTGTTCTTGAAATGCCGTTGAGAACAGAGCACGATATTTATGAAGATTATACTCCTTGATATTACGTCCATTTAATAGAATTTCACCCTCAATTGGATCATAAAATCTCATTAGTAATTTAATAATTGTTGATTTTCCAGCTCCATTATGACCAACTAAAGCATAGGTTTTATCTCCTCGAATCTGGAAGGATAGATTTTTGATTATCATTTTACCTTTATAAGAAAAACTAACATTTCGAAATTCAAGACATTCTATCTGGGAATCTGGATCAATTCCTTCAAAATTTTCTGGAATTTTCTCTTCATACTCGAGAAACGTACGTAGATTATTCACAAACAAACCATTTTTAAAGCAAGTCATCAACGACTCTGTGAACCCAATTAGAATCCATGTGGAAGATACCATCATACTCGTAATAACTGCTAACTGATCTAACGACATCGTATGACTCACTAATGTTCGATAAGCTCCATATATTAATAATCCTTCAAAAATAAATGAGAATGTAAACATAACACGGAACCAATGAAAAACCATGGCTTTTTTCGTATACTTCTTAGTCACATCAATCAATCCTTGAATTGCTTCTTGATAGTGACGTTTCATCAATGTAAATGCATTCGTAAGTCGTATCTCCTTGGCATAATCAGTTAGATACATAACGCGGTTGACGTAAGACACCTTACGATTATGGGGTACCATATCTTTATTACGTTGAAAATCAATCTCTCCTATTTTTCGATTAAATACAAAGTTACCAATGACAGGGAACAAAACGAATAATACTGATATTTTATCTACTTCAAACATAAAACAGAAGGATAAAATGGATGCAATTACGCCAAAGATTACACCCCAAACTACAGAAACCGTATCTAAGAGTCGCTCGTCTGCTTTCTCCATTGCTAAAGTGTATTTATTATAGAATTCACTATCTTCAAAACACGAAATCTCTACATTTCTTGATTTTCTAAAAAGAAACTTATTAAGCCCTTTCGTTACTATAATATTAGTGATTGGCATAACCTTACCTTTCACATAACTACTGTAAAAAGAACTACTTGCAAATACTGCGACTGTAATACATAGAAAGGTCATAATTGCTGAGAATTCTTGATTTGTTTCTAATGATTTAATCACATATCGCATAAAAAAAGCGCTATAAAATAGCCACTCAAAATAACCAAGTAATCGAGTTATTGCTTCATGAATAACTCTGCTAGGACAAATTTTCCACAGTAAATGCATTGCATATAAGTTATTACGTATCGCTTGATTTTTTTTCTTCATTCTCTAACCTCTTAGTTTCTAAGTATAGGTTCAATGGTATACATGGATAGGGCTAAACTATTTGTAAATTTTACCATAATATTCTATTATGCGCAAGAAGAGATACTTGAGATATTTCATCAACGAACTATATTTATTTAATGAGAATTCCATCCCATACTCCTAACATTTTACTTTATCTTTCTAGCAACAATCTTATTAGAAGCATGTAAGTGCTTAGGTACATTAGGATGTTCAACCTCGAACACTTAAGACTTGAACTGTAGAATCTCCCAATCATCATATAATTCTTTAATTTCTTCATCCTTCGCCAAACTAATCGCAAAAGGGGCAATATCTTCTGATGCAGTTAGACTGGCGCGAAGGTTTATTTGTCATGCCTAAAAACAGGTATTTAGAAACCTCAACATAAAAACAGCTCTACATCCAGTAATGGAGCATGATTCAAAGAATCATACCCCAGGACTTGACACAGAGCCTATATTAATAAAAAAGGACATTACCACAAATTCACTAAGTGATAATGTCCTCTTAATTTAAATATATAGTTCGATATTTAAAGGTTTTGATTACTTATTGTTTAATGCTGCCTGAGCTGCGGCTAATCTTGCGATTGGCACACGGTAAGGAGAACAAGAAACATAAGTTAAACCAACTTTATGGCAGAATTCTACGGAAGATGGATCTCCACCGTGCTCACCACAGATACCTAATTTGATATTTGGACGAGCCTGTCTACCTTTTTCTGCAGCCATCTTAACTAACTGGCCAACACCGTTTTGGTCAAGTCTTGCAAATGGATCTGATTCGAAAATCTTGCTCTTGTAGTAAGCATCTAAGAACTTACCAGCATCATCACGAGAGAAACCAAATGTCATCTGAGTTAAGTCGTTAGTACCGAAGGAGAAGAATTCAGCTTCTTCAGCGATTTCATCAGCAAGTAATGCTGCACGAGGAATCTCGATCATTGTACCAATGTGGTACTCGATGTCGGAATTCTTTTCTTTCTTAACAGCTTCTGCTGTCTCAACAACGATATCCTTAACGAATTTTAACTCTTTCTTCTCGCCAACTAATGGGATCATGATTTCTGGAACGATATCATAACCTTTTTCGTTCTTCACTTCGATTGCAGCTTCCATAACGGCACGAGTTTGCATCTTAGCGATTTCTGGATAAGTAACTGCAAGACGGCATCCTCTATGACCCATCATTGGATTGAACTCATGTAAGGAATCACAAGTAGCTTTAACATCTGCTACAGAAAGATTCATATCCTTAGCTAAAGCTTCGATATCTTCTGGATCTGTAGGTACGAACTCATGTAGAGGTGGATCTAAATAACGAACTGTCATTGGTCTTCCCTCTAACGCTTCATACATACCCTTAAAGTCAGCCTTCTGGAACTCAAGTAACTCTGCAAGAGCTGCTTCTCTTCCTTCTACTGTTTTGCTTAAGATCATCTTACGGATCTTTGGAATTCTTTCAGGTTCAAAGAACATATGCTCCGTACGGCAAAGACCAATACCCTCAGCACCTAACTTAACAGCATTTGCTGTATCTGCTGGAGTATCTGCATTGGTTCTTACCTGAAGTGTTCTGAACTGATCTGCCCATTCCATAATACGTCCGAAGTATCCGCTAACAGAAGCTTCAACTGTCTTGATATCTCCAAGATAAATCTTACCTGTAGAACCATCTAATGAAATGTAATCTCCCTCAACGATTCTTTCACCGCCAAGTTCAAATACCTTTGCTTCTTCATCAATCTTGATTTCACCACAACCAGATACACAAGCAGTACCCATACC